>JAILOA010000108.1 GCA_024691065.1 Lachnospiraceae bacterium
CTTCGCTGATGACACATTACTTTTTATTCCCATACTTATAATACACATACTGCATAAAAGCATAAAAAACAAAATTATAAATCGCTTTTTCCACACAAATCTACTGCGCATATAATACTCCTCCCCCTATATTAAATTCTATATCATAAGTGACATTATCTGTCAAGTAAAGAAGGGAATAATCCCCTGTAACGTAACAAGGCTGCCAGCAATATCCCGTCGTGTATGGTACCTGTTTTACAAACAAAGGCGCACTTTCACCGTATCTGTAAAAATACGCTTTCACTCCGGATAGGGCAAGATCCATTATATTTTCATCATTTCTTCGTTCATCGTATATGTCTTTCCTCACCAGAAAAACGTACACACAATTCTCTTCTACATTTTTCACTGAAACAACTGTTGTCTTTTTTTCATTATTTTCGGCTTCTGTAAAAGAAAGGTTACTATCTCCCGATATTATTTGATTCAATTCATCTTTATCAATATTATTCAAATCAAGATCCAGAGTATAATCATTTACCCCTCTGTCGCATACATCAAACTCATCTGCATCAAAATCATATGCTATGAGCATACATGTTATATCACTGTTCTTATCCGTTTCTATTACCATGTAATAGCCATTGCTTGTAAGGGTATAATCTGCTGATATAGAATCACAGGCTGTAATTTCTTCATCAGAAAAATCCGCATCACCCTTTATTCCTCTAACGCTGCTATAGTATGTTTCTTCATCATCACCCTCTTCATCTTCTTCCTGTATCTCGGTCTGATAAAACTCATTTTTATCTCCCAACTCACCTATATTTACAACACCGAGCTTTCCATCAAAACATCTCAAAACAGCTCTGTTTTTTGTCTCTGTATCTGTTACATTTACTATAACATCACTGCTTTTCGATATACATATCCATATACTTTTTGTCTTAATGTTTATATTTAATAATTCTTCCCCATTCTTCGTATTTCTGAAGGCTAAATTGTATTCATTTTTGCCGCTTTTATTGTTCAGTTTGTAAGCCTTGAAACGCTTTAATATATTCAAGACCTGCTTACATGACATATTTTTAAACTTCGTCCTGTCATAATATCTGTCATTGAAGTTTTTAAATATTCCTGAATTTGCCAGATACTTATAAAAATACCTGATTAAATAAGCATTCTTAAAGTATTCCATTTTCAATATCTGTGTATTATTCATGCCGGTAATGATATAATCAGTAATATTCTGATATTTTGGAGCCAGATATACGCTTCCGGCATCTTTGACAGATTTAATCCCTGTATATTCACCATTTCCATTGATTTTAATTTTTTTAAGCAATTCTTTTGCAGCCGATTTAGCATTCCGATATCTATTCTTCTTAAACTCTGTATTATCTGCTTTTCCAGGCAGGGCATTCCCATTCTTATCTTTATCATGGACAATTCTCTTCAAGGAAATTTTGCCATTTTTTTTATCGCCAGCCTTCCCATAATATGTACTGTGGGCATACATATCCGTAAGAGAATGAAGTGCCATGCCAAATATCAGAAGGCTTTTTGTCTTATTATTTGCCTTGACACCTTTCGGCAATACAGCTTTCCATGTAAATTTACCAATCTTTTCATCAGAAATATCTCTCTGAATCCCTTTAATAGCATTTCTGTCTTCTTTTGGAAGCTTCTTTATATCCAACTTTGAATCATTAAATATTTTTTTGACCGATTTCTTTTTATAAAGGTCACCTGATATCTTATACAGATATAAATAGCTTGTAACAAAATTACAGTACTTGTCGTGTACTCGTTTTTTTACTGTCTTTCCATCTTCTTTAACATCTATCTCTTTTCTCAAATCATAAAATCCATGAAACCATGGATGGTATGACATACCCACTGTGCCGGGAACACCGTCATTATCTTTATTGTCTGCAATCCAAGTAGCCCTGTATAATGTTTTTACAAGAGATTGCTCTAAGTCCGAATCAATCCCGAATCTACCATCTTTCTTCACAAATCCTTTATGAACATCCGTTTCCCAACTCCCACTTATCTTATCAATTCCTTCATCCACCTCAACTTCTTCATCATTTTCTATCTCATAATCATCCTTATTCTTCTCATACGTCCTTTCAAATTCAGCATAATTTTCAATTGCATACTCACAATCAATCAAGCCGCTTCCATACCGGCTGCTGTCACCACATTCTTTAG
>JAILOA010000115.1 GCA_024691065.1 Lachnospiraceae bacterium
CGAGTACAAGAGCGCAAAGGATGTTGGAAAAGAGATCGGAATAAGCGCTGCGACGAACGCGCTTAGCGTTGCCGGAGGAGCCGCGGGCGGAGCTGCAACGGAAGCGTTCAAGGGATTCACCGGCGAGCTTATAAAGACAGGAATCAACTCCGCAGTAGGCATCGCGACGAAGGCATCCGTCACAGGAATCCAGACAGGAAGCTGGGATGCGGTCAGACGAGACTTCAACTCGTTCAACGATTGGAGCGGAATAATATCATCTGCTGCCGGAAGCATAGTGACGGCTTCTCTTGGGGCTGCGAACCTCGGTGTCGGAAACGTCAAGGTCATGGGCTTCAGTTCAGCCCAGATCGGAAACATATCGTCTCTTAATTCCCTTGTTGGCGGTCTTACGTCAAGCGCAATTACTTACGGATTTACGGGTGAGGCAACTTTCAACGTGCTCAATACGGCTGACCTCGGTTTGGGCGTGAACTGCGGGCTTTTAGAGATGACCGTCGGCAACAACGGACTCTCATCTCGAATAGGCACCGGCGGAACTGACATAAGCTTCGGAACTCTTAAATCGGCTGCGTCAGGTGTCGCGCACCTTGACAAGAACAGGCAGATAAACAAAACTGCAGAGTCGTACAACACCGCGAGCGCAATGAGAAGCCTATACGGCTTCGGTGACGCAAAGCAGCAGAAGCTTCTCGACGATTTTATCAGCGGAAAGGCTCAGCTTCATACAGGCGGAACGGACGGACAGGCGCAGACGGTTGCGCAGGACGGAATCAGGCATATATACCTGAATCAGGCGGAGTCCGCTGATTGGAAGCTCGCCGGAATCACGCTTGGGCACGAGGCATACCGAGACGGATTGGACAACGGCGAGGCAGGACAGAAGACCGAGACAAGAACTGCGGTTAAAAAGCACACTGACATGATGACTCGCATGATGAAAGACTCATTGTACAAGGATGCAATGAAAGAACTTGTCGATGGAAACAAGAATTTGCAGAGCGATTTGATAGCGAAAGCCCTCGGCGGAGAAATCTTTGACAGATATGTGGACAAGGCCTATGACTCCAGCGCGGATTATTGGAAGCTGATGAATGATGGTACTCTCGTTCAGGATAAAGACGGTTGGCTCAGAGATGAGAATGGAAACTTTATATTAGATAAAGATGGCAATAAAATTGGAGATGTTAATCAAGAAACAGGTTTGTTGAATATCTTATTTGCCAAGCAAGAAGACGGAAGTTATAAAAATCCTGGTAAGAAATATGATGACTTTACGGATGAGCAGAAAGCAATATCAAACCATATCATGACGGATGCAGGAATAAGTTATTATTATAAAGATCCATCGGAGATGGGAATTGAAAATACAAAATGGAACAACGACGGAAAGGCTCTTAACATGGATTTGGTTATGGGCTACGCCGGTAATACGATTGCTACGTCGGTATTTATGAATTATTTCGATGAGACGACAAACAAAATGATTGACGGTGTACTGTCTATTCCAACGGCAATTTCTAATTATGTAGAAAGTGGGTATTTAGGACGCTTGTTCGATTATTACTCAAAGAAGAATGATTTTTATAATGGGGTTAGAAAACTCTTTGATGATTATTCAGCTGTTACATGGACTCAAGACATGGGAAAACCTGATGAATCTACAGCTTCAATTTATAGTCAGCATAAAGGAGGAGATATGACTGCAAAGGAAGGAACAGCTGTTTATGCATATTACAGTGGAAAGGTGGATAATAATTATTCGGGTAGTAAAACAGCTGGAAACTCTATAAAAATTTTATATGGTTTTGATTTTGAGGGGTCTTTCTATTCAACAGGTGTTGTAGGTCAATTCATGCATTTTGCAGAAAAACCAACGCTAAATAAATATTTATCTGCTACATCGCAAGTTGGCAAGATGGGGCACACTGGATTAGTAAGTGGAACTCCAGGTACTCATCTGCATTACCAATTGATAGGTGATTTGCAGGGAACTAAAAAGGATTCTTCTTCTTGGAAGATGCTTGAGGCTAGACGAAATTATTTCTTGAACAAGATTGGATCATCTTCGAAAGGAACTTATATAACTGGTGAAGGATATAACACCTATTATTACGATGTAAACTTTTTACAGAAAAAATTAAATATAAAAAGGGGAAAATAATGAAAATAAAATATTTCTTTCTTATATTTGTTTGCTCAATTTTTTTGTCTTGCAACGAAAAACAAACAGTTTCAAACAACAACATAATTAATTCAAAAGGATTTTCGAATAACTTAATTGATATTAATGAAAAAAAATTCGATTTTACCTCTGAGAATGTTCAAAACTTTTTAAAGAAAAATGCAGAATTAGTTGGATATGAAGGTTTTTACAATTATGGAGATGGCGTATGGTTACAGATTCATAATATTTCTAATTACCGTGTAACAGATTCAGAATGGCTAAAGAGAAATATTCCAAAGATTTCAAAATATATAACCGTAATTGAATTGCATAATTATGAAAATTTACTTTATCTTTTTCCAGATTCAAAACGAATTGACTTTTATAATCATGAATCATCAATAAAAGAATTAGATTTAACAACAGTCCCTTCTGGATGTGAAAATCTGATTTGCAAGGATTACAAGTTATTAAATTTAGATGCGATTTCTAAATTACAAAATCTTAAAGCTATAGATTTCAGTTGTACATCACAGGAATTCAGACAAGTCGAAAATGAAAATCTTAAATATATTGGGATAGAACTTAATCCAGAAGAAGATTTTGATTGTGAAGATGTTTTGAAATTTCCTAATCTTGAGGAACTTCATATATATGGTTGTTCTGAGATAAAAAATTTGAGAGCATTAAAATATTTAAATTTAAAAATGTTGCAGATATTTCCAGAAGAAAAACTGAATATGTATAAAGTTGAACTTGATGAATTACAAAATGACCTTGACCAGTTGTTTATCTATTCCATACGAGAATAGATAAAATACTCACTGGGTGTTATGTAACATACTCAACTTATGTCGGTTGCATAACAATACCATATAGTTTAGCTCATAAATACTGCGTAAGCGGGTTCTGTCCCACGGCGAACTTGGCTTTCCTGCTTACGCTTCTTTGCGTTGCGAGCCACCTAGCCGTGGGGTAGGTTCCGCTGAGAGCAGTATTTATGCTGCTGCAAGTGTAATTTATTCTGTAGATATTTTTAAAAATTATTCTCCCTGACTGAAAAAACATTATAAGTCTCAATAAAAGCACGCCATGCCGTGAAGCACCGCCAAAGGCGTTGCCAGAAATATTTTCGGCAATGGAGCGTGAGCGGAAGTGCGCAAGGGTGGCAGTAAGTTAATGTTGCGCCTTCAATAGGTATCTCGATGAAGACGCTCGCATTGACCTTAACCGCTCGGAAGAAAGTTATTACTCAAAATATATGAGCCTCTACGATTCTTTCATTCAGGAAAGCCTCGGTGACGTTCAGAGTATG
>JAILOA010000143.1 GCA_024691065.1 Lachnospiraceae bacterium
GAGATTTGAAGAAAACCAAAGGATATATAATAAATATAAGTTCTATAACCGCGGAGAACAGTAACCCGCATGGTTGCGCCTACGGAGCAACCAAGGCAGGGCTCGCTTCATTTTCCGACAGTCTGTTTGACGAGCAGAGAAAATACGGAATCAAGGTCGTAAATATACAGCCGGATATGACCAGGACAAACCTTTACAGAAATGCAGATTTCAGGGAAAGTGATAACGAGGAAGCATTTCTTTACCCGGAGTAAGTTGCCGAAACCGTGAGGCAGATGTTATCCTGCCGTGATGTTATGGTAGTGACGGAAATCACCATCCACCCTCAATTAAATCAAATCAAAAAAAATAAAAAATAATACAAACGGCAATTCCTTTTACACATCCGGGAAAATACCCATAAATACAATATTTATAAATAATACAAAAGGCAATTCCCCTGCTTTACACAGGTGAATTGCCTGATTTATTTTATATTATAAATATTTCTCCAATTCTTTTATTACAAGTTCCTTATCTTTCTTATATTGTTTCGCTACATTTTCAACATATGTTTTAAAGGCCATATATAAATCAGGATGTTTAAACAGAATAGATATAAAGGGAGCCTTCATACGGGTTACAATTACGGTATCAGCAGTAAGAATTATCTGAATGTCATCAAAAACAGCTTGCGGTAACGGGTAAAATATAAAGCCGGGGTATTTCTTTAACAGGCTTATTGTATTTTTGATATGATCCGCATATTCTTCTGGTGTATAAGCAATCTCAAGTTCCGGAATATCTATAGGAACTTTTCCGTTGAAAAGCATTTCATCTGTAGGAAGCGGTAAATAATTGCAAAAAATCCCCTGTTGCTGATCCAAACATAAATCTTTGAAAGTAGAAACCTTATATTTATGGGTATCCAGGGCTGATTTAGTGTCTTCCTTGTTTACACCTGCACGCTTGAGGACCCCCTTCAATGTTTTTTCTGAAATGGTAGCAAGCGAAAGTGTATTTCCAATAACGGTTATTCGGGAAAGGTCGATAACATTTTTCACATAAATATCGGAAGTATTACATACAAAAGCAAGCTCCCCGCAGTTTTCGAGCAAATTCATATATGACTTTTCCATATTATCCAAAAGTCTTTTGTCAGTATTAAAGTGATAGCTTCCAATCTCATTTTCGCAACCGATTACATTTGAGCCCGATATACAAGCATATCCCGGACAGAGGAATATAGTGGTCGAAAAGCGCGGGTGATTGGAAACCTTGCTGTAATATGAGTGAATCATTCCGGAAGGATAGAGCGGAAGCCAAGCCTTTATCGCATCGGCCATTTCATTTAAATCACGATTAATGTTGTGAATAATATGAATTTCAACATTATTTGAAATACACATAATCATAAGGGAAGTCCATTTTGCACGGAAAATAGGGTCGGTAACCATCCAGTCCATATTTTGGTCGGAATACAGATAAATAATCTTTGGCTTAAGCATCACGACATTTCCAAGGAATCTTATAACTGCAGTACGTATACCATCGATTCCGAAGTAATATTTGGAATCATCATTTAAAACAGCCGAATCAGCTGCCTGTTCCAATGTAAGCGGCGGTGTTACAATAGTTCCCGGAAAATTGCCTATACTGTCCAAAAGTTCCTCGAGAAAAGGAGCCTGATTTGAATAATCGATACTATATAGCCATCTATGGAAGAGAGGATATGTTTCCTCATAATCATTCAATATGTTCAAATCAATATCTGTAAGAGTTGCCAGCTCTGACTGTTTATTCTGAACGTAAACCCTTTTCAATAAAGCTTCCGAAAGATCATACATTAATTTAGAATTTGATTTCGGCGAACGAAGCCCGTTTCGAAAGCGGCTGATGTAAGACGGATCGATACTTAAAAGCCTGGCAAGTCGTATGTTTGAGAGGGCGGTTAGTTCCATAATGCTGTTAAGACGCGCTCCGAAATTACGAAAAATAGTTTTTTTGGAATGATTATTTTTATTTACCAAAGGGAAATCCTCTTCATCATCGTAGAGATAATTGAGTATAAAATTAATTGAATGCGTATTGTCTCCACATCCCGTTAATTCTTGAAGAATATCGATTTTATTGGTCTTTGCGGCTATTTCAAAAATGTTTTTTGCGAGCTTTTCAGCCCCGATACCATTCTTTTTAGGAATGCGTTTTCCGGAACAAATACGTGAAATATAGGAGCGGTCGCATTCCATCTGGTTAGCTAGGTCGGAAATGCTTATATTTAAGGTTTCCATAATTTTTTTAAATCGTTCGGTAAACATAATTTTATGTTCCAAATATCCGATGATAATTTGATATCTGGATTTTCCTTTCGTTCATATTATGATAGCCGGGTTTATTGGTACTTATTTTAGCTATCTTTCTTTAATGTTACAAATACCCGGGTTTATGGGTACTTATTTTAGCTATCTTTCTTTTATGTTGCAAATACCCGGGTTTATAGGTACTGAATATTGATATACTTGATTATATCACAAAACCATAAAAATGTGACTAAAAATTTGTCATTGACAAAACAAAAATCCCTATTGAATTTATTTTGCTACTGTGATATATTCTTTCTATCCTAAACGACAGAAAATTATATATAACATAATTCACGACTTGATTTTCCATTTATAAAATATACCACTTGGTAAGTATAGAGAAATATTCAAAATTTTTTACTTTAAATATACTTGATTTATACCAAAATGATTTTAACCCGCAAATTACCGCTGTTTTATACCCGAAAAGTATCAACCGGGTGATTACGGGTTTATATATTTATCCCCAGGCTTTAACCAAAGAGCTTGGCTAAATTTGCAAGTTTAAAATATATATTAACTATTCAATTTTTCAATTGAGTTCCTCTCCTAATATATATTTTTAACTCTCCATAGTGTATCTTTCGGGCTTTGTCCAACCCGGAAGATACATTCTTAAAAAAGGATATGCTTTCAAATTAGTTAACTCCATAAAGCAAAAAATCCACGGTCTACCGTGGATTTTTTGTGTATATTATATATATTTACACCGCCGAAATTCGCATAAAATTATACTTTCGAAATCTTCGTAAAATTACACTTTTGAAATTTGTATAAAATAACACCGCCGAAATTCGCATAAATTTATACTTTCGAAATCTTCATAAAATTACACCGCCGAAATAAATACATTTCCGGCTTCTTTTAATGTCTTCGATGCATTTGAAATACTCATGCTTGTGGTCTCGCCGCTTTGCGGATCGTACCATTTTACATTGTTTTCGGTATAGGCCTTCAGAACCACATAATGATCTTTGCCAATCTTAGCAATTACAGGGCTTTCAGAACTTACAAAGTAAAGTACCTCACTCACGTCACATCCCGAAAGGTTAACCACATAATCCAGATGCTTCTTAAGAATCTGCATTACAGAATCCCCTTCAACATCCTTCTTATCTATGTTAACCTGCATAGCCTTAAGAAGCAGGTAGCTGCAGGCCTTTTTGGACGAGAATCCGTTTCCGGTTCTGGCGCCGGAGATTCCGGAAAGCTCCTTCGACAGGAATTGACCGCCACGCTCCCAGATGACCTTACCATCCGAGTCAATGACAACACCCATACCTTCATTTGCGGTGGAAACTGCTTCACCACAGTGGAATTTCTTACCGATAAGGGCGCCATGAGAGTAAATGTAAAAGCACTTGATATTTGTCTTTTCTGTCAGACGAAGAGTTGTATTTTCGGTTATGACAACCAGTTCAACCGTCTTAAAATCAGGCTTTTCCTCCATCTTCGCACCCGAAGGCAGATGCAGATAATTCTGTTTCAGGAATTTCTTCACAGAAGTCGAATCCACATAATAAGTACTGTTTTCAGAGATAAGCTGTGTCATTATACTGTCGGTACTTGTCTTCGTGTATGAACCGTTTTTCTTCTTAACCCTGTTGACGTACACAACATTTCCATCAGTTTCAATCGAAGTCACATACTTATTTGAAGGCGAATATTTCTT
>JAILOA010000145.1 GCA_024691065.1 Lachnospiraceae bacterium
AATTGTAATCCTCATAATATTTAACATTTTCCTCACCAGCCGGATTTATGAATGATAAAGATATATTTAATTTTTCCTTTAATATATCATCAAGCCATCCTGCAGGAATCTCATCATATGTCACTTGAGGATAAACCTTAAGCTGTATATAATCAGAATTTGTATCAGAAAAATTATCTGTTGATTTGTTTTTAATTATTTCGGTTGAATCGGTGTTATTAACAATATCATTATTTTGACATCCTGTAATGTAAAAAATAAGAATTGCTATAGTTATCATAAAAAATTTAGCATACCTCATACTTCATCCTCCCGGTAGGCGCACACGGATGCTCTTGGCGTTGACCTTGATGATCTCGCCTTCCCACTCGGTACTCTGGATCAGCAGTTCAATGCAGTCGCCCTTGTAAGCCTTACCCTACCTGTTTTCCTGATGGTATTATTCAAAATATATCCTTTTTCACATATCCGGAAATTATTCTTAAATATTACAGACCGCATAAAGCGGTATATTTTCCATCCAATCATAGACTGCGTGCTTCAGAAGTGAAAAACGAATTGATTTTTGGGGATGAAATTTATCTCGAAAGGCCTTCAGGCTTTGCGATCTTACATTGCAGGATGCTTTCACCTCTATAGGTATGATTTCTCTGCTTTTTTGAATCATAAAGTCCTGTTCAAACGAAGCTGATTCTGTCCCGTAATAATATGGTGTATATGCGGTTTCGCTTATAATCTGCTGGAAAACATATTGTTCCGTCAAAGCCCCCTTAAATTCGGTAAAAATCTCATTTTTTTCAATCAAAATCTCCGGATTCAGGTCTGTCATTGCGCACAACAAGCCAACATCATTCATAAATATTTTATATGCCGAAAAACTTTTATATGAAGATAGCGGTATTCTCACTTCATTCACCCTGTATACCTTATGAATAAGTCCACTGTCGCATAGCCACTGTATGGCTATTTCAAATTGACTGCTTCTGGCACCCTTCTTTATTTGTCCAAAGAAAAATTTTTTGTTTTCTTTGGCAAGCTGTATCGGAACAGAATCCCATACCAGATTAATCCTTCCCAATTCGTCTGTTTTTATATGTTTACCAAAGTCACCGCGATATTGGAGAATTATGGCTTTTTGTACTTCTCTGGCGCCTTTATAATCACTACCATCTCTGAATACATCTACTGCCTCTGGCATTCCGCCAACATAATAATAATTTTTCAGATGAAATACATATTTGTCGTAAAAAGCATCAATCAAATCATAATCTTCGGTCTTCAATGCATCGGCCAGCTGCTGCTCACCGACTGCATATAAATACTCCCTGTAGTTCATAGGGTACAATGATAAAATATCCACCTTACCCACAGGATAAGATATGCCCTCATGAATCGATACTCCAAGAAGAGAACCCGCCACAATTACATGATACTCCGGTGCATTTTCGCAAAAATATTTGAGTGATTCAAAAGCCTTAGGCGCATTCTGAATTTCATCCAATATAATCAATGTATCGCCGGGAGTAATCTTCGTGCCTGATGCTATGTTCAATCCGGCTAAAATTCTTGAAATATCGTAATCCGTTTCAAAAATATTTTTTGCCGCATCATTGTTATAAAAGGATACATAAGCCATCTTCTCATAATACCTGCTTCCGAATTCCTTCATAAGCCAGGTCTTCCCAACCTGCCTTGCTCCCATGAGAACCAACGGTTTTCTGCGTTTACTTTTTTTCCATCTTATAAGATCGTTAATAGCAAATCTTTCCATGTCAAATCCTCCTCTCAAAGCTACATTTGAGGAGATTATAACATTTTTTTAACCCTATTCCAAGTGGTTTATTACATTTTTTTGACTCTGATTTTGGTATTTCTTTACATTTTTTTAAACCTAATTTTGTTGTAAATCAAATCGATGTCTTTTACATTGTGATGATTCAATAATCTTATCATAAGGATTTTTATTAATTTTCATTCCTAAATCAGTTACATTAAACTTCTTTTAACTTTTTGTTTTTCTTCAAAATAAACAAAACAATTAATATAACAAAAACAATTCCACAAACCACACCAATAATCATCGGCATATTAGAATTACTGCTATCTTTTTCTTGAACAGATTTTACAAATTGAGATGCAGGATCTTGAACATTAATACTACCCGAAATAGATGTATTCTCACTGCTGTTTTCATAATTCGATTTAGCTTGTTCAAGTGTGATTTCCGAAAATGTCTC
>JAILOA010000259.1 GCA_024691065.1 Lachnospiraceae bacterium
CATACTAACTCAGCAGCAAGTACCGTTACCCGTCTTGTAGATATGGGTATTGAGTCATATCTTATTGCAGATGCGCTTGTAGGAATTATTGCCCAGCGTCTTTGCCGTCGTGTATGTAAAGATTGCTGTACTATGGAGCCTGCTGATGACAGGGAAAAGAAAGAGCTTGGTATCCCTAAGGAGAAATGGGGAGAGGAGCTTCTCATTCCGAAGGCTACATTTAATCCTGGTCAATGCTCCAAATGTGGTGGCGTAGGTTATAAAGGACGTATCGGTGTATACGAAATTATGCCTGTTTCCAGAAAGCTTAAGCATGTTATCAGTGAGAACTCACCTGTAGAAGAAATTGAAAGAGTAGCAATAGAGGAAGGTATGAGTACTCTTATTATGTCAGCCGGTAGATTGGTACTTAAGGGTATCACTACTATGGACGAAGTATACAGAGTTGCATACGAAGGTTAATTTTATTCTACGGTTGGTTATGAAACCGGGTTTGATATTATAAATTTAAAGGTTATATATTTATCGTATTTATTTAAATTAGAACTTATATATTAATCTTATGTATTGAAATTAAAGGTTATATGTTTATATAATTAAATATTGTTCTTAATTAGTTGTCTTAAAAATTGGTGTGGTTTTAACTATTCATAGCTACTATGTTATGTTTGGGGGTTGATCGGTTTTTACGATAACAAAAGAAATAAAAAGTAAAAAGAAATGGAGAAAATGCATTATGGAAATTACGATGGGTAGTTTATTGAAGATTGCTCGTGAGCGTGGTGCGTCCGACTTGCATGTTACTGTAGGTCTTCCGCCAAAAATCAGAGTAAATGGTACGTTAGAAGATGTTATCCCACATGTTTTAACAGCTCCGGAAACTCAGGCACTTATTATGCCACTGATTAACGACCGTCAGGTTGCTATTCTTAAGAGAGATGGTGAAGTCGACTTCTCACATACAATTCAGGGACTTGGTCGATTCCGTGTAAATGCCTTCCGTCAGAAGGGTTCATTTGCAGCCGTTCTCCGTCTTATTAACACTGTTATCCCTAAACCGGAACAATTAGGTATTCCTTGGTCAGTACTTGATCTTGCTAAGAGAAAAAGAGGTCTTGTTCTCGTAACAGGTCCTACAGGTTCAGGTAAGTCTACAACACTTGCGGCATTGATTAATCTTATCAATGAAACTCGTAAAGAGCACGTTATTACTCTTGAAGATCCTATCGAGTATTTGCATCAGCATAAAGAATCTATCGTTAACCAGCGTGAAATCGGTTTCGATACACTTTCTTTCGCTAACGGTCTTCGTGCTGCTCTCCGTCAGGACCCTGATATTATCCTCGTAGGTGAAATGCGTGATAACGAAACTATCGGTGCAGCTATAACCGCAGCCGAAACAGGTCACTTGGTATTCTCGACCTTGCATACAATCGGTGCAGCAGCTACCATCGACCGTATTATCGACGTTTTCCCACCTCATCAGCAGCCACAGATTCGTGTACAGCTTGCTTCCGTTCTTATTTCGGTTATTTCACAGCAGCTTCTTCCTACAACCGATGGTTCAGGACGTGCCGCTGCATACGAAGTAATGCATACTACACCGGCTATCGCTGCTCTTATTCGTGATGAGAAATCACACCAGATTCAGTCTACTATCCAGACCAGTAAGAAGATGGGTATGCAGACCATGGACGATGCTATCTTCGAGCTTTATCAGAATCTTCGTGTATCAGCTGATATTGCTATTGAGTTCTCTCAGGAACCGGAAATCTTAAAGAAGAAACTTTTCTAATTTTAAAATTAATATGTATTTATATAAAGGCCCACCGAAAGGTGGGTCTTTTTGCTGATAAAGAAGTGTAGAGGCGTGTGCCGACCTATTAAGATTTTTCGGAATCAGGTATATTTGGGTAAAAAAGATTAAAGGTTGAAGTGGAAGTTTTCTTTGTGTATAATAAAGTAACTGTGTTTTATTATAATTGATTTTTTATTAATTGATTTATTGAGATGAATTGATAGAAAGATTTAAATATATTTAATTTCTATTAAAAAGTCAAATATATGGTTGTCAAATTATAATGTTATTATATGAAAGCGAGGAGTTATATGAACGAGATATATGAAAAATTATTAAAATGCTACGATATAGTGCAAAAAAAGGTGAATTTTAAGCCTGAAATAGCATTGGTACTTGGTTCCGGATTGGGAAATTTTGCCGATGAGATTGATGTGACATATGAGCTTGATTACCATGATATAGATGGATTTCCGGTATCTACGGCACCTACTCATGAAGGTAAATTTATATTTGGATATATAAATGAGATTCCTATTGTTTGTATGAAGGGCAGAATACATTATTATGAAGGCTATAGTGTATCGGATGCCGTGCTTCCGATCAGGCTTTTAAAGCTTATGGGAGCTAAAGTTTTGTTCCTTACTAATGCTTCCGGCGGTATTAATACAAGTTTTCAAATAGGGGATTTTATGCTTATAAGAGACCACATAGCAAATTTCGTTCCTTCTCCGCTTATCGGACCTAATATAGATGAGCTTGGAGTAAGATTTCCTGATATGAGTAACATTTACAAAGATGAGCTTTGTAAGATAGTTTTAAAGGTTTCCAAAGAAATTAATATTCATGTGCAGCAGGGAACCTATATACAGCTTACCGGACCGAATTATGAGACACCTGCGGAAATAAAGATGTGTAAGATGCTTGGAGCTGATGCTGTAGGAATGAGTACTGCAATTGAGGCTATTGCGGCTAATCATTGCGGGCTTAATTGTGTCGGTATTTCCTGTATATCAAATATGGCAAGCGGTATCAGCAAGAATCCGCTTTCGGAGGAAGAGGTTACGGAAACAGGTAAAATGGTAGCTCCGAAATTTAAGGAGCTTGTGAAGAAGAGTATAATTGCTATTCATGAGAATTATATAAATAAATGATATTGGGATTATATTAACAATCGGGCTTGATATTTGGTTTTGATTTTTCTTTATATGAATATTAACCCTATGTTCGTGAACAGGAAGCAAAGAGGATTAAAGAAAGCTTTATATATAGAATCCGGAGATTTATTGTAAATTATTTGAAAGAAGAGGACTGCATAATGAAAACAAGGATTTATAATGCTAAAATTTTAGATATTAATGAGACTTCTGTCGATATAACAGACGGAGAGATTCAAATTACAGATGATAAGATTACATATGTGGGAGAGGGACAGGAAGGAACATTTGATAAGGAAATTAATGCAGAAGGTAACCTTATTATGCCAGGCTTTAAGAATGCTCATACGCATTCGGCAATGACTCTTTTCCGTTCTTTTGCTGATGACTTGCCGCTTAAAAGCTGGCTTTACGATAAGATATTTCCGTTGGAAGCAAATCTTACGGAGGACTTTGTATATTGGGGCTCGAGGTTAGCTATTCTTGAATATCTGACTTCAGGCATGACAGCAAATTTTGATATGTATATGAAAAATGATGCTAATGTGAAGGCATCTGTGGATTCCGGATTTAGGACCGTGCTGTGCGGAAGCATTAACAATTTTGGCGGTACGGTAGATGATATGGAAGCGGAGTATAAAAAATACAACAAAGAATATAATCCCGATTTAAGTGATTTGATTTCGTATAAATACGGTTTCCATGCGGAATATACTACCGGCAGGGAAATCCTGGAAGGAATGGCAGGTCTGGCGGCTAAGTATAAGGCTCCCGTTTATACGCATAATTCAGAGACCAAAAATGAGGTTCAGGAATGTATAGGCCGTTACAATATGACGCCGACTACATTTTTGGATTCGATAGGAATGTTTGAATATGGTGGAGGCGGTTATCACTGTGTATATATGACCGATGAGGATATCAGGATTTGTAAGGAAAAGAAGGTGCATATAGTAACCAATCCGGGCTCTAATACCAAGCTTGCAAGCGGTATCGCTGATATATGTAAATATATGGATAATGGGATAAATATTGCTATTGGTACCGATGGTCCGGCGTCTAATAATTGTCTGGATATGTTCAGGGAAATGTTCCTTGTTACCGGTTTTCAGAAAATAAAGCTTGAAGATGCATCTGCCTGCGATGCCATAGATGTACTTAAGATGGCTACAATCAATGGTGCCAAGGCTATGGAATTATTTGATTGTGAGACGCTTAAGGCGGGATCCAAGGCGGATCTTATAATGATTGATTTACATTCACCTAATATGCAGCCTCTTAATAATATAGCGAAAAATATAGTTTATTCGGGAAGTAAAAGTAATGTCCTGATGACAATGGTTAACGGAAAGATTCTATATAACAAGGGTGAATTTTTCGTTGGGGCTTCAACCGAAGAAATATATGCTAAAGTAAATGAGGCAATTAAGGAGCTTGCGAAGAAGGCAAGCCTGTAGAGATAATATTTTAAAATTAAAGGATGACGGGTTAAAAAAGGAAATCTAAGTTTAGCCCGACTGTAAAAAAATGTCTGAATACATTTTTGTGGGAATTATAATGATTGTAAAACAATAAGGCGGTACATTTTTAATGAAAAAATTGTTAGTTTACTTAAAAGAATACAGACTTCAATGCTTCCTGGGGCCTTTATTTAAGCTTCTCGAGGCGATGTTTGACTTGATTGTTCCGATTGTTATGGCGGGACTTATAGATAATGGAATAAGCGGGCATGATAATGACATAATTGTATCAAGGGCCCTTATACTTGTGGGGCTTGCGATTGTGGGGCTTACCTGTTCCATAACAGCTCAGTATTTTGCGGCTAAGGCAGCGATTGGATTTACAAAAAATGTGAGATCTGCACTTTTTAAGCATATTCAAAAGCTATCCTATTCGCAGATTGAGGAGCTTTCGTCCTCGACGCTTATTACCCGTATGACGAGTGATATGACGCAACTTCAATCCGGTGTAAATATGGCACTTCGATTGTTTCTTCGTTCGCCGTTCATTGTATTCGGTGCTGTTATTATGGCATTTACGATTGATGTAAAGGAAGCTCTTATATTTACCGTAATGATACCGCTTCTTGCAATCGTTGTATTTTATGTAATGCTAAAGACTATGCCGCTTTACAAGAAGGTGCAGGAGAGGCTTGATACCATAACCGGAAGGACGGATGAAAATCTTAAAGGTGTTTATGTTATCAGGGCTTTCAGAAGAGAGAAGGATTTTGTAGAGGATTTTGAAGAGGATAATAGTAAATTAAAAAATGTACAGGTGCATGTAGGCCGGGTGGCAGCACTTATGAATCCGCTTACTTATCTTATTTTAAATGCAGCGCTTCTTGCGGTTGTTTACGTAGGTGGAATCGAAATCAATGTAGGTGCATTAAAAACAGGACAAATTATAGCATTGATAAATTATATGACTCAGATTTTGGTTGAGCTTATAAAGCTTGCGGATACAATTATTCTTACAACCAAGGCTGTAAGCTGCGGAAACCGTGTGCAATCAATATTTGATGTGGAACCTGAGTTCGGTGTGTCGGGAGTAAGTGAGGATAAAGACAGGGCAGCTGTTTTGGAAGCTATAAAAGAAGGTATTTCAAAGGAAGGCTCTTATGAAAGCAGTGATGCAACGGCCGGTAATAAGACAGATAATAAGACAGATAATAAGGCTGTCAGTCAGAATGACATTAAAACAGGTAATAAGAAGTCAAATAAGGGTAAAGGTTCCGGTAAAGTAAAAGGTAAAAAAGATAAATCCTCAAATGGCGGAAAAGTAGGTAATGACAGTGGTTCGGGAGAATATATCCTGGAATTTGACGATGTTACATTTGCATATAAAAATGCAGGTGCTCCGTCAATTGAAAATATTTCATTTAAGGTACGCCCGGGTGAAACAGTGGGTATCATCGGCGTTACAGGTAGCGGTAAAAGTACCGTGGTTAATCTGGTTCCGAGATTTTTTGATGTTACCGAAGGTAAGATTCTCTTTAAGGGTAAGGATATCAGAGAATATAACTTAAAAGAACTCAGAAAAAATATATCGCCTGTATTTCAGAAGGCAAATCTTATATCAGGTACTGTCCGTGATAATATGAAGCTTGCGGCTCCGGATGCAACAGATGCCGATATCGAAAAGGCTCTTAAAGTATCAGACAGCTACGATTTTATAAAAGCTAAAAAGGGATTCCTGGATTTTAAGATTGCCGAGGGAGCAGGTAATTTATCAGGCGGACAGAAGCAAAGACTTTGTATAGCGAGAGGTGTTGTTAAGAAGCCTGAGCTGTTGATTTTGGATGACAGCTTCAGCGCCCTGGATTTTAAAACCGAGAGAAGAGTACGTCAGGAAATATTTGATATGGGACTAAATACTTCTGTTATTATAGTTTCCCAGAGAGTATCTTCCATAAACGGTTGTGAAAAGATAATTGTTTTAGATGACGGTAAGATAATGGGAATCGGAAATCATGAGACACTTCTTAAGGAATGTGAGGTTTACAGAGAAATCTGTGAATCTCAGAACGTGCTTGAAGCGTCGTGATAATAAGGATTAATGTATTGAAAAACATTTATATCCGGATGATTCTAAAGATTTATATAAAAATCCGGTAATGAAAATATTATAATAATTTATAATTAATTGAAGATAGATGTTTGATAAATTTATAACCGGAAATCAGAAACAGAAATTATTTGATAAATTTATAACCGGCATTCAGAAAAATATTTGATGAATTTATAACCGGAAATCAGAAATAGAAATTATTTGATAAATTTATAACCGGCATTCAGAAAAGGAAATAACATGAAGAAAAACGGTACAATTCGAAAATTGTTAAATTATATTGGGAAATATAAGGTTCTTATGGCACTTTCGATGCTTATGGGGCTTATAAGGGTTGCGAGTGCGCTGTATCTGCCAATACTTACCGCTTATGCCATTGATTATATGGTAGATAAGGGGAAGGTTGATTTTGCAGGAATTAAAAAATATCTTGTTATAATGGCTGTTTGTATAGTGATTACTGTTATCAGTCAATGGATTATGGGACTTTTAAATAATCATGTAACATACAATGTAATCGAGAATTTAAGAAATGATTCCATTAAGAAGATTCAAAGGATTCCTTTGAGAATTCTTGATAAATTTAGCTCCGGAGACCTTCTTAATCGTATGGGAGCTGACTGTGATCAGGTTGGTGACGGTCTGTTACTTGGTTTTTCACAAGGATTTGTCAGTCTGTTTACAATTATTATTACATTGGTATTTATGATTAAGCTTAATTGGATTATTACTTTGGTGGTTGTTTTACTTACTCCGATTTCATTTTTTGTAGCATCATTTATATCCAAGAGGTCGTATAATATGTATGTTAAGCAATCGCTTACAAGAAGTGAGCAGACTGCATTTATAAATGAAATATTACCTAATGAGCAGATAGTGCATGGATATTCTTATGAAGACAGGGCTATAGAAAGATTTGATGAGATAAATGACAGATTGTCGGAGTATTCGCTGAAAGCTACATTTTTTTCTTCCATAACAAATCCGGCTACAAGATTTGTAAATAATCTTGTCTATGCTGCGGTAGGTATTCTCGGTGTTATATTTGTAATTAAGGGGCATATTACTGTAGGTGTGCTTTCGGGATTTTTAAGCTATGCAAACCAATATACCAAGCCTTTTAACGATATTACGAGTGTTATGACCGAGCTTCAAAATGCTATTGCCTGTGCGGGCAGGATTTTTGAGTTTTTGGAGCTTGAGGAAGAGGACGAAGATTTGCTTGCCGATAACCTCGAGAAAATGGGCGCTACGGAGAAGGCCGAGGGTGATTCGAAGAGTATCGGGAAAAACGGAAGTGCTGATGACAAAAAGCTTGTTCGGACTGAAAATTCTGATGGTGAAAAACTTGCAAAGAATGAAAGTGCCGACGGTAACAAAGCTTCCTTTGAAAATGCTAAAGCTTTAGGGAAGAAATCAAATGTTAATGAAAAAAATACGGAGATTCTTACCGGAAAGGGCGTTACATTTGGATATGATAAGGATTATCCTATTTTAAAAGACCTGGACTTCAGTGTTTATAACGGGCGTAAATGTGCCATTGTGGGGCCTACGGGTTGCGGAAAAACCACTATCATTAACCTTATAATGCGTTTTTATGATCTTGATGCCGGACATATTTACCTTGAAGGAGATGACATTGAGAAAATCAGCAAGAAGCTTCTTCGTAAAAAGGTGGGTATGGTGCTTCAGGATACCTGGCTTTCCCATGGTACGATTGCAGATAATATTTCTTTCGGAAAGCCTGATGCTACAAGAGAAGAGATTATAAATGCAGCGAAGAGCTGTTATGCACATTCTTTTATTAAAAGGCTTCCGAATGGTTATGATACCGAGATAAGTGAGTCGGGAAATAATCTGTCCAGAGGTCAGAAGCAGCTTCTTTGTATTGCAAGGGTTATGCTTGTAAAGCCCGAGGTACTTATTCTCGACGAGGCGACTTCAAATATTGATACACTTACCGAGGTTAAGGTAGTAAAGGCGTTTGATAAGTTGATGGAAGGCAGGACTTCTTTGATAGTAGCCCATAGACTGCAGACTATACAAAATGCGGATTGTATATTTGTATTGAATGGAGGAAAAATTGTCGAAGAGGGAAGGCATGAGGAATTGCTTAGTAAGAGTGGATTTTATGCCGGAATATATAATAGCCAGTTTGTGTGAGCTGTTATGTGTTAAATATGGATATTATATCAAATTATCTTGATATTACAGAATGTTAAGGTTTATTTTTGGTAGTTCACGCGTTTGGATAAAAAGTTGAAAATTTATATGTTATTTATACATGTCTGTGTAGGAGTTTGTCTATGAAAAATATGATTAAAAAGATTATATTTATATTTCTTTTTATGCTTGTTTTATGCGGTTTTAATAATGAAACCGGTAAGGCAGGAGTTAATTATAATGCCAGGGTAAATTATAAAAATGTTATGAAGCTCCTGAATAAATATGAT
>JAILOA010000345.1 GCA_024691065.1 Lachnospiraceae bacterium
AATTTTTAGGGTGAAATTTTTTCATCTTTTGATATAATAGAAAAGGTTCAAAAATAATGTTTATAGCTATTATTAAAATCACATTTTATTTTACTTAATATCAAAGGAGAGTTAGGATTATGGATATTTATACCAGAAAAATTAATTATTATGACACGGATAAGATGTCAGTTGTACATCATTCGAACTATATCAGATATATGGAGGAGGCCCGTATTCATTTGATGGATGAGTGGGGAATCGGGCTTGAGGAGATTGAAAAACTGGGACTTGTTATTCCGGTTTTATCGGTTACATCAAATTATATTAAACCTGCAAGATTTGGTGAGGATATAGAGGTTAGAACTAAGCTTACAGGTTACAACGGCGTTAAGTTTTCATTTGAGTATGAGATGTATAATCCTGCAACGGGAGAGCTTCTTAATACCGGTAATTCTTCACATGCAATTATAAGAGATGATATGACACCTATAAATATCAAGAGAAAATTCCCGGATCTCTATAAGAAATTTATGGAAATCAGTGAAGAGGAGATGGAAAAGTAATATTGAATTTTTAGGATTATCAAATGATTTGCGGGATATTTTTTTGGGGGCTAACAAAAACATCTTGATAATCAGTTGTGATTTTAGGATGTGAGATACATTTACGAAAGTATCTAAATTATAAAAGGATTGACCGTGCAATTCACAAAGTGTATAATAGACGTATGTGTTTTTTCGTACGCACAAAATATTTTATCAGGAGGAATTTATAGTATGAAGTTTTTTGTTGACACAGCAAATGTGGATGAAATCAGAAAAGCAAATGATATGGGTGTGATTTGTGGAGTTACAACCAATCCATCGCTTATTGCAAAGTCAGGACGTGATTTCAATGAGGTAATTAAAGAGATTACGGAAATCGTTGACGGACCTATCAGTGGTGAGGTTAAGGCTACTACACAGGACGCAGAGGGTATGATTAAAGAAGGACGTGAGATTGCTGCGATTCATCCTAATATGGTAGTTAAGATTCCTATGACTGTTGAAGGCTTAAAGGCTACTAAGGTTCTTGCTTCAGAGGGTATTAAATGTAACGTAACACTTATTTTCTCAGCTAACCAGGCTCTTTTAGCTGCACGCGCAGGAGCAGCTTATGTATCACCATTCCTTGGAAGACTTGATGATATATCTATGCCGGGTATTGATTTAATTAATACTATTTCAGAGATGTTTGCTAATTATCCTGAAATTAAGACAGAAATAATTGCTGCAAGTATCCGTAACCCTATTCATGTTACAGATTGTGCACTTGCAGGTGCTGATATTGCAACTATCCCTTACAGCGTAATCGAGCAGATGACAAAGCATCCTCTTACCGATCAGGGAATCGATAAATTTGTTGCAGATTATAAGGCTGTTTTTGGAGAATAAGGAGGATAAAATGGATATAAATTTGCTAAAAAAGACTGCTAATGAGATCCGTAAAGGTATTGTAACAGCAGTATATAATGCAAAATCAGGACATCCGGGTGGTTCACTTTCATCTGCTGATATTATGACTTATTTATATTTTGAAGAGATGAATATTGATCCTAAGAATCCTAAGGATGAAAATAGAGACAGATTTGTAATGTCTAAGGGACATTGTGCTCCCGGACTTTATTCTACACTTGCTAACAGAGGATTTTTCCCTGTTGAGGATTTAAAGACATTAAGACATACAGGGTCTTACTTACAGGGACATCCTGATATGAAGAAGATTCCGGGAGTTGATATGTCTACAGGTTCTCTTGGCCAGGGTGTTTCTACTGCCGTTGGTATGGCACTCGCTGCCAAGCTTGATAACAAGGATTACAGAGTTTATACATTCCTTGGTGATGGTGAGATTCAGGAAGGCCAGGTTTGGGAGGCTTCCATGTTTGCAGCAGCTAAGAAGCTTGATAATCTCGTTGTTATCGTTGATAATAACGGTCTTCAGATTGACGGTAAGATTGAGGATGTAAACTCACCTTATCCAATCGTAGATAAGTTTAAGGCATTTAACTTCAATGTAATCGAAATTGATGCTCACGATTTTGAGCAGATTGCCGATGCATTCAAGAAGGCTCGTGAGACAAAGGGCGTTCCTACTGCGATTATTGCTAAGAGTATTAAGGGCAAGGGCGTTTCATTTATGGAGAACAATGCCGGATGGCATGGCAAGGCTCCGAATGCCGAGGAATACGAGAAGGCTATGAGCGAGCTTAATGCTATTTCATAAGGAATATTAAAAAGATTATAATTATAAATTTATATAAAACAGGTATTTTACCTTTTTAGAATGGAGGAGAAAATGGCAGATAAAATAGCCACAAGAGAAAGCTATGGAAATGCTTTGAATGAACTTGCTGCAGATTATCCTGATTTAGTTGTTTTGGATGCTGACCTTGCAAATGCAACTAAGACTTGCATATTCCAGGCAAAGAATCCTGAGAGACATATAGATTGTGGTATTGCTGAAAGTAATATGATGGGTATTGCTGCAGGACTTGCAGCAGCCGGTAAAATTCCATTTGTTAGTTCTTTTGCAATGTTTGCGGCCGGCAGGGCATTTGAGCAGGTTAGAAACTCAATCGGATATCCGCATTTAAATGTTAAAATTGGTGCTACACACGCCGGTATAAGCGTAGGTGAGGACGGAGCCAGCCATCAGTGCTGTGAGGATTTGGCTTTAATGCGTGTCATTCCCGGAATGGTTGTTATGAACCCTTCGGATGATATTGAGGCAAAGGCTGCAGTTAAGGCTGCGCTTGACCATGAAGGTCCTGTATATATTCGTTTTGGAAGACTTGCAGTTCCTGTAATTAATGACAACCCTGATTATAAATTTGAAATCGGTAAAGGCGTTGTTCTTAAGGAAGGTACTGATGTAGCACTTATTGCTACTGGTCTTGAGGTCAATGAAACTCTTGAAGCAGCCAAGATGCTTGAGGCAGACGGAATTAATGCAAAGGTTATTAATATCCATACCATTAAGCCTTTGGATGAGGATTTGGTTGTTGCAGCAGCTAAGGAAACCGGTAAGGTTGTTACAATCGAAGAGCACTCAATTATCGGCGGCCTTGGAAGTGCTGTATGTGATGTACTTGCAGCTAAGGCACCTACAAAGGTTATGAAGATTGGTGTTGAGGATAGATTTGGTGAGTCAGGTCCTGCACTTGAGCTTATCAAGAAGTTTGGACTTGATGCAGAAAGCATTTATAAGAAGGTTAAGGCTTTTTGTGAATAATTTTATTATTAAAGATTTCCGGAAATAATTAGATGGTAGGTCTTTCTGAAAGGAAAAGTCAGTTAGTGTTTTCTGAAAAAATCCGGAAATAATTAATATAGTTTGGATAGTTTTAAATTAATTTGATGTTTTTAAATGAAACGAATATCGGAGGGGGAATATATATTCCCCCTTCTTTAGTGAGGAAATAATATGAAAAAACATAGCTCTGTAATTTGGAAAAGGATTGCTATTTGTTTTGTATGTTCCATATTAGTGATAAGCGGATTTGGCAATTCAGGTGTTAAGAGGGCTTATGCTGCAAGTAATATAAAACTGAATAAGAATAAAATTACCCTCAGGGTTGGAAAATATAAACAATTAAAGTTAAAGGGCGCAAAGGGATGGATTAGCTGGAACTCCACAAATAAGAAGGTGGCAACAGTAAGTTCCACGGGCCTTGTTAAAGCAAAGAAAAAAGGCAAGGCAACTATAAATGTATTTTTTAAGAAAAAGGTATTTAGTTGCCAGGTGAAGGTTAAAAAGAAGATTAATAAAAGTAATCAGAGTTCCGGCAGTGATAATGGTACTGAATCTTCATCAAGTACTACAACAACTTCCACAGCTTCTGTCGTAACCATTCCTGCCATTACAGTTGATAAGAATGCTTTAAATGTAGTTCATACCGGTGAAGCCACCTGGTATGGTACTGATGAATTGAATGGATACACCAGTGGATGCGCGGGTCTTACTACCATGATTCAATCCGAGACAATTGATGGTGACCCGACAAAGCCTTTGTATATCTGTGCTTTAAATCAGCCTGATTTTCGTTCGGGTATGCAGGGGGCTTATTTACGTATTACCGATGAACAGGGCGACAGCGTGGATGTGTTGGTTTCCGATATGCTTGGACCACAGGCACCTTTGGGTGATGTGGACCTTGACAGGAAGGCTTTTCCGGTGATTGAACCGCCTTCTACGGGAAGAATAAAAATTACATGGAAGATTATTCCTTATCCTACGGTTAAACCGATTCAATATATGTTCAATGAAAATTCCAATAAGTATATGGCGCAGGTTCAGGTTAGAAATCATCGTTATCCTGTGGTTTCATTGGAATATAAAAATGCATCGGACCCGGATAGCAGCTACAAAACATTACCTAAAACTTATTATAATTATTACACGATGACGTCTCCGGGAGACGGTCCGTTTACATTTAGAACCACTGATATATTGGGGCATGTCCTTACTGATACGGTGGCGCTTTCACCCGGTGAAGTAATTAACGGTAAGGAAAATTTTGCGTACTGATTTTCATATTCGTATATTTTATATTTGTGATTTTTATATTCATAATTTTTATAAATATTACATTAAGCGTTATATTTCGTAATTTATTTAGAAAAAAATGGGTAGAGTTAATTTTAACTTTTATGTATAATAAAGAGAATTTATTTGATTTTTGTATAAATAAAGAGATTTTATTTGTTTTTATATAAAATAAAGAGAATTTATTTGATTTTATGAGGTATGTATGAGTAAGGAAAGCTGGAAAGCCGGTAATATGCTTTATCCCGTGCCTGCGGTGATGGTCAGTTGCCAAAGGGAAGGGGAGAGACCCAATATTATTACCATTGCCTGGACAGGTACCATTTGCACTAATCCTCCGATGCTTTCGATTTCGATAAGACCGGAGCGATATTCCTATGATATAATCAAGGAAACGGGTGAATTTGTTGTAAATATCGTAAATAAGGATACTGTATTTGCCTGTGATTATTGTGGTGTAAGGTCCGGCAGGGATGTTGATAAATTTAAGGAAACCGGGCTTTCGGAGTATGTGTCTGATTTTATCGGGACGCCTGCAATTGCAGAATGCCCTGTAAATATTTACTGCAAGGTTAACAGGATAGTGGAACTTGGTTCACATAATATGTTTATTGCCGATGTTGTCGGTGTTACCGTCGAAGATGAATATATGGACGATAGCGGTCGTTTTGCTTTGGAAAATGCAGCGCCGATTTCTTATTCTCATGGAGAATATTTTGAAATGGGAGAGAAGCTTGGAAAATTTGGATATTCCGTGCAGAAGAAAGGGAAAAAGGCAAAGGACGCCGGAGGTGTGAAGGCCGGTAAGGCAAAGAATGCCGGAGGTGTGAAGGTCGGTAAGGCAAGGGACGCCGGAGGTGTGAAGGCCGGTAAGGCAAAAGACGCCGTAGGTGTGAAGGCCGGTAAGGCAAAGGACGCCGGAGGTGTGAAGGCCGGTAAGGCAAGGGACGCCGGAGGTTTGAAGGCCGGTAATACAAAGAATGTCGCAACAGCAAGGCATAAAAAAACCGGGAATAATAAAAAGAATAAGAAAAAATCTTAAAATTGATATTTAAAGAGATAAATATAATTTATGCAGATATATTTTTTTAATGCATTTAATTATAAATGATATTAATTAAAATATAAAGCACAGGATTTATATTATATCTTTTAAAATATAAAAAATTCATTTAAAAAATTGAAAGGAATGATGGGAAAATGTGGTCAATCGGAGATTTAAAAAGAAAAGCCAAGGACGTTATCAGACAAGCTTATGGAAGGTGTGTTCTTGTTTCTCTTATTTTTACTATTTTAACAGGTGGTTTAGGTAGCATAGGTGGAGGCGGGACTAGCTTTTTTTCGGGCATTATAAAGGGGTTCCAAGATAACAAAAAACCTGTAACTACTTATAATTATGATAATGACTATGATGACGATGATTATTATAGTTATGATTATGATGACGATGGAGTTTACGATGATGATTATGATGATGATGATTATGATTACTACAATAGCCAATTAGATGGCGGTATACTTTGTGGAAGTGCTGTATCAAAGAAAATTGCTGTTAATACATTCAAATTTAATGCACCAAAGATTACTAAGTATGATGGTAGCGCGGTTATTAAAACAAATGGAGTATTTGCTGCTACTAATAAACTTGTAATGGGGGCTATGGAGACCGATTCCGCAACCGCAGCTCTTTTAGGTGTAGGAGCATTTGTTTTTGTGATAATAATAATTGCATCTCTGATTGGTGCAGCTTTTGGAATCTTTGTAACAAATCCTTTTATGGTTGGTGTGGATAATTTCTTCAGCAATCAGATATATGAAGATACAAATGTTGACTCTGTATTATATGCATTTAAGAGTGGTAATTATAAGAATATCTGCCTGGGAATGTTTGAGAGATCGATTTTTATTACATTATGGTCGATGTTATTTGTAATTCCGGGTATTGTTAAATCTTATGAATATAGAATGGTTCCTTATGTTCTCGCTAATGATCCTAATTGTACACCTGCTGAGGCATTTGCAAAGTCTAAGCAGATGATGGATGGTGAAAAAGGAAATGCTTTCCTTTTGGATCTTTCATTTATTGGATGGTATTTATTGTCATTGATTCCATTGGTAGGCTTGCTTTATGTTACTCCTTATAAGAAGCTTACGGATGCATATCTGTTCGATGCTTTGAGAGATAAGGCTGGATTTGGCAGAATTTCAAATAATCCTTATGGAAACGGTGGTTATAATACCGGTATGAACGGCGCTTATGGAAATACCATGAA
>JAILOA010000351.1 GCA_024691065.1 Lachnospiraceae bacterium
CGTTCTCCACGAATGCAAGGATTTTTTTGCGACTCTTCCCGACGCCGTTGTCATTTTCAACGCCGGAGCTCGTGTCAACGCCGCGCGCACCGGTCGCCCTAATGGCGTCCGCTACATTTTCCGGATTCAGGCCGCCCGCAAGAAGCACAATCCTGTCGTCGGAAATCTCCGGCAGCCCCTGAAGCAGGCTCCAATCAAATGTTTTCCCCTGGCCCGGCACAGACGCATCGAACACAAAGCCCTTCACATTTTCGCAGGCATTATAAGTCTCAAAATCCCCCAGGTCCTTTACATTAAATGCCTTCAAAGCCGGGATCTTAATCTGCGCCAGCGTCCGAACATCCATATTTCCGTGAATCTGAATGTAGTCAAAGCCCGCAGCCTCGATTTCCTTTATCTGCTCCGGGGTAGGCTCCACTGTAACCGCCACCTTCTTTATATTTGGGGACAGGCCGGCAAAGAGTTCCTTCGCCTGCCCGACCGAAATATTTCGCTTGCTCTTCGGAAAGAACTGAATGAAACCGGCAAAATCCGGGCCCGCTTCATTTACATAAGATATATCGTCCCTGGTTGTAATACCACAAATTTTAATCTGCATTTTTTGAATCTCCTATAAATGTATCGCCATGCAAAAGCTAGTTTGACAAAAAACATTATATAAGTAAAAAATAGGATTTTCAAGTATATATGCCTTTATTATTTGGCGCAAAAAATACGCACAACCATTTCACAACAGCTATGCGCATTTTTTAGATGTTTATAATTGAAAGAGACATACCATCCTTATTTGCTTAATAAAATTTTAAACAATCACCGAATTTTCCTACATTATCCGAGCTGCTCTATCAAATAATTCTCCATTCCGATTTCTTCCATCAATGAAAGATGCTGGCGTACCCAGTTGTAATGCTCCTGCTCATCAACGATAAATTCCTGAATCATATGCTTGGTTACGTAATCATCATCAAATAAAGCGAGCGCCTTGCTCATCTCAGGAAGTGCATTATATGAATCCTTGCAGTCATACTCTAACATTTCCTTAACGTCCGTAAATACAGGATATTCCTCAATTTCCACCTTAGGAGTTACTCCGAGCTCGATAAGACGAGCATTAACCTTCTTAGCCTCTTCCCATTCTTCATCGGATTCTGCCATAATCTTATCAGCAAGCTTTCCGTATCCACGCTCCTTTAAAAGCTGTGCCTGGATCGAATGTTGCTGAGAATTACCAAACCAACCTTTAGCTAACATTTGTAAAAATTCAATCTTTGTCATGTTCCTGTCCTCCTAATATAGTTTTATTTCGTGCTCGATACACATTAATTACTATAATTCTATTTTGGATTCACAGGAATTTCAATTCATAATGATAGCAAAATGTCTCATTATGAGAGATTTTGAGATATTTGTCTCATTTGTATTTATTTTTGTGACCACATTTTTCCAAAACACAATCAAATCATATGACAAATCAGCCCATTTTTCGGGCATACAGCACTACATTTCCCAAAAATCAAACTCAAATTATCTTACCTAATACATATATTTCCGCAATGGTTCCGGCAGCCCGTTCTCATAAATCACAGCCAACTCCTCTATCGATACATTGTACTTTCCAAGCACCCAATCGCAGGTCAATGCAACGGTCCCATGGCAGTACATATGAATATACATCTCTGTAACCTCGTCTATTTCAACGTTCTCGCCGGATTGCAAAATATACTTTCTCATACGCCTGTCATTTATTTCAGTCATATTTTGAAGAAATGAATCGAGCCCGGTGGTGTGAAGAAACAAATTCGCAAGATATTCCTTATTATCCTGAAAATATTTGGCACCGTCTATCAAAGTATCACTCCACGAATAATCCGCGTAATTAGTTTGATCCATTATTTCCTCAAGTTTGCATGTGTAATCCCACGCAATCAAATCATATTTATCCTTAAATTGTCTGTAAAATGTAGCTGTCGAATATCCGCAATTGGCCACAATTTCCTGCACCGTAATCTTATCAACGCTCTTTGATTTGGCCAACTCCTGAAATGACTCAACCAGAATTTCCTTTGCTGTTTTTCTCTTCATGTATTCCTCCAACATTATGCAATGTAAAAATGTTTATCTATCAACATTTTGCAATGTAAAAATGTTTATCTATCAACATTTTGTAATCTAAAAATG
>JAILOA010000376.1 GCA_024691065.1 Lachnospiraceae bacterium
CGCCAGCAGACCGTATGGGAGACCAGCTGACAAAGGCTGTAAAAGAACAGCGGGTGCATCGCCTCATTGAGCTGCGGGATCAGCAGTCCAAAGCATTTCGTGAAAGCTATATAGGAACGACACAGCCGGTACTTTTTGAAGAGAGCAAGGTGATGGATGGTATTACCTATCAGATGGGACATACCAAGGAATACATTGAAGTGGCCTATAGGACAGAAGAAGACCTGAAGGGGCAGATTTGCGAAGCCAGTATCGTAAAAACTTTAAGTAATGATATTATGGAGATAAGGATAGACTGAAAGATAGTAAGAAGTAGTAGAAGGTGTTACAATCGTGTAAGCACATTTAACAATAGATTAATTGGACCATATGCATGAAGGAGAGATAGAACTATGAAGTTGGCAACATTTAAATCCTTAAAATACAAGACGTACTGGATAGTACTGGCGGTGGTATCCGGCTTTCTGTTTTTCAATACGGCTTTTTCGGATTTATATATTACCACCAGACATGGAATTACCTTTTGGACAGCTCTCTTTCATGGGGATTTTTTGAATTTTTATCAGTATTGTCAAGAGGGACAAATTGGTTATGAGACAACAAACGGCATAATTAATTATGTGGGATCAGCCTCTTATGACATCTCCCTGTATCTGATATTTGCATTGTGGAATTTTCCGTTATGGGTAATTGAACAAATAAGCGGAATTAATACACAGGAATTTATATTGGGCATTTTATATTCTAAGTTGCTTATCCTTCTTTTTATTTTTTTATCAGCAAGAGCGCTTATATTGATTGCTCGTAAATTAGATGATTGCGATGCGGAGTTGGTCCTTTATCTATTTCTGAGTTCGGTATTCGTTCTTACTTATGCTTTTGGAACCGGAAATTATGATATAATTGCATGTGCTTTTTCATTGTACGGAATAGAGGCTTTATTACAAGGAAAAAAAGGAAAGTATATTGTATTGTTTGCAATTGCCAACAGTATGAAGTATTTGACTATTTTTATATTTGTCCCTCTTGTCATATATAAGAATAAAAAAATCATAAACATGGTAAAAGAGCTGCTTTTAGGTGTAGTGATGCCGGTAGTGATTCTTAAGGGTATTTTCCTGATAGGAGGTTCGGGAGCTGTTGTTGGTACTGAAAATTTAGGGAATCTCACGAGCTCTGTCTTTGGGTTTAATATAGGGGGCGGATTATCGGTAATAAATTTTTTGGTTATCTTTTATGCGTTTACTTGTATATTAGCGTTTCTCTGGAATGAGGAGACGATTAATCCTGAAAAGGTCATTTATTTATCGTTTTTGAGTTATGCTTCGTTTATTATTTTTGCCAATATTAATTCCTACTGGGTCGTTATACTGGCACCGTTCTTAAGCCTGTTAATCGCAAAGGATCCCATTGGTATAAAGATAAATCTGTTTTTGGAAATGATATTTACACTTTCGCTTCAGTTGAATTTATTTATGTGGTGGCCCAGTATTCCTTTTGGGCCCAGTTATGCAAAACTACCCCTGTATCAATTGGTGGGAGCTGCGCATAGTATGGAAAAAGGAACTTTTATTACGGGATATGCTTTTGGAACTTTACTGTCGCGGATTTTGGGAAGTGTTGCGCCGGAATTGCTGTTTCGGTCTATAGCGTTTACAGCTTTTATTTTTTTGGCAGTGGTAAATTATCCAAATGAAAATAAAAAAATAACAAGTAACAGACTGAATCAATATGCGGTTTCGGACTTACTCAAAATCCGAATGGGATTATCATCATTACTCGTTTTAGGACCTATTTTAACTTATACAGCGCAGATGCTTTTTTATGATAAGCTTTCCGCTCTTTTTTAAGAACTAAACGATTGTTTTCCTCAATATTGTCACTTTGTTTAAGAGAATAGATATGATCAAGGAAATAAAATAAACGATAGGCCAATAAATAAATGGTTTAAAAAACATGGGAATCCCGTCAAAAGGAAGCCTTATACGGATAAATTCTTTTATCAGTATATGGATGAGAAAAACGCCAAAAGTACTATGACTAATGGTGGCTATTATTTTTCTGCATTCAGAGCTTACTTTTTTCAGAGGCATGGCCCGAAAAGATTCGAATATTCCTATACTTTGCAGAAAGACATTAAATGTAAAATAATCAAAAAAACGCTCATCTACTTGTCCATTCTGTAAAGAAGTGTACTTGCTAAACAACCAGGTTAATATAAGGCCGATAGGAAGTAATATTTTTATGGCGAAGGATGTGGATTTTCTAAATTCTGTGACAGATAGTTTGTAACCCAAAATGAAGTAAAATGAATAGCCAAGAACAGGGTACATTTCCAATTTATGATAATCTGTATAAAGAGAGTTAAAGACAGGATTCTGGTAAAAATCAGATAGCAGTATACCTATATTTTCTAAGCAAGTAGGTAAGAAAATCGTAAAAATTCCGCCTAACAATAAATAATAATCTAAAGCTTTTGAATTGGCGATTGATCTTAATATGGGAATTAAAATGTAGATACTGATCATTGAAAAAATGAACCAAAAATGAAAAGGACCGCGAATCCATTTTTGCGCGAAAAAATATAAAGACTCCGGTGTTTCAACAAGCGTATATATCAAAGACCAGAATATAAAAGCGGTAATTAAATGAAAAATGTTGTGAGAATAGATCTCTTTTAAACTATGTTCGGAATCTTTGCGAAGAAAGAGTGCTCCCGAAATCATAAAAAAAATAGGAACAGCCCATCTACAAGCGCTAAATACGAGAGCGGAAATGTCCCATTCGAGGGATCCTAATGGGAGTGAATAAATCATGGAATCTTCCAGATGGATCATTAATACAGCCATTATGGATATAATACGCAACAGATCAAGGTATAAGATGCGTTGAGATTCGTTTTTCATGGAGACCTCCTGTGCCATATAATATAAATATGGTATCATTTTTTTCTTTTTTCAAATAGAGATGGAATAAATA
>JAILOA010000385.1 GCA_024691065.1 Lachnospiraceae bacterium
GATGATGAGCTTGAATTAGCCAAAATGACAGCAGAGTATTTTGAAATGTTTGATGTTAAGACTAACTATGTTGAAACAGCGGCTGCCTGCTATGAATTCTTAAATGACAACAGTTGCGACATCATTTTACTTGATATCAATCCTTGACGATCTGGACGAGATTAAGGTTACGCCTTCCGAGGAAGTCTCAACATTTGTAGAAGAAACATTCCTTAAGTTAAAGGATTATGGCAATATAATTCTTACAAATCATATTCCGGAGTGCCTTGTCTACATTGATAAACTAAGGATGGAGCAGGTAATCGACAACGTAATTTCTAATTCATACAAATACGCCGGGACTGATATATATGTGACATTTGAAAATGTGGATAATGCAGAGAATAGAGAAAAAGATTCAAATAATAGATTCATTAAAATAATAATCAGGGACAGCGGTCCGGGAGTTTCAAAGGAGGACCTGCCACTCATAACCAACAAATATTACAGAGGAAAAGGCAGCAAGGATAAACAGGGATATGGTCTCGGAATGTACCTTGCAAAATGGTATATGGAAAAACAATATGGAGGTATCGACTACTATAACGATAACGGTTTTGTGGTAGAACTCCTGCTGGCTAAGGTGTAAGCGGGGGGGTTCTTGACTGGCGCACAAAACCCCACAAAACTGACGATTTTGCAGAAAACCGGTATAATAAAATTAACGATTTTGCAGAAAAACCCGAAAATAAAATTGACGATTTTGCAGAAAACCGGTATAATAAAATTAACGATTTTGCAGAAAGGGCGTATTTGTCGTGTTTAAGAGGAAGATATATAATCAGTTGTTAAAATGGAAGCGGGAATCTGCAGGAAAAACTGCGTTACTCATAGAGGGACCAAGGCGTGTAGGAAAATCAACCATTGTCGGGGAGTTTGCCGAAAGCGAATATGAAAGCCACATAATTGTTGATTTTTACACGGCATCTCTTGAGACGAAAAATCTATTTGATGATCTTTCAGATTTAAACTACATTTTTTTACAACTCCAACTGACATATCAGGTCAGTCTTAAGGAGAGAAAATCATGTATTATATTTGATGAGGTACAGCTTTGTCCTAAGGCTAGACAGGCAATCAAGGCTCTTGTGAAAGATGGGAGATATGATTACATTGAAACAGGCTCTTTAATATCAATACAAAAAAATGTAAAGAATATACTTATTCCCAGCGAGGAAAAAAAGATTCATATGCATCCAATGGATTTTGAAGAATTCAAATGGGCTTTGGGAGATGAGGTTACGATTCCAATGCTCAGAGAATTATATGAGGCGAAAAAACCCATAGGTCAGGTGGCATATAGGAAAATATTCAGAGATTTTAGGCTATATATGCTTGTAGGTGGTATGCCTCAGGCAGTAGATAGCTACTTAGAAAGCAATGATTTCAGTAAGGTCGATGATATTAAAAGGGATATACTGACATTGTATGAGGATGATTTCAGAAAGATAGATTCTACCGGAAAATTATCCATGTTGTTTGATGCAATTCCGGCTCAGCTTATGGGAAATGCATCGCGTTATCAGGTGTCCGGTGTATTATACGGAAGTAGAGCAGGGGACATTATAGAGCAAATTGCTGAACTTAAGGATTCAGGTACTGTTTTGGTGTCGTATCACGCTAATGATCCCGGGGCAGGAATGGCACAAAATAAGGATTTGTCAAGATTTAAGTTGTTTACTGCAGATACCGGTCTGTTTGTAACACTTGCATTTAAGGATAAACAATTTACGGAAAATGATATTTATGCAAAGCTTTTAAACGGAAAATTACAGACAAATCTTGGGTACATTTATGAAAATATTATTGCTCAGACACTATTTACCAATGGACATGAACTATATTACCATACATTTCTTAATGAAAAATCAAAGCATAATTATGAAGTGGATTTTTTGATTGCAGAAAAAAATAAGATTACTCCTATAGAAGTGAAAAGCTCCGGATATAAGTCGCATTCATCTATAGATGCATTTAGATTAAAATATAGTTCAAGAATTAACAGGGAGATACTTATTTATACCAAAGATTATAAATATGAAGGACAAATAGAAATGCTTCCTGTTGTTATGGCACAGTTTATTTAATATAGTGTTTGGTACTATTATTTGGGAACATCCATAATATATTAGAGGATGTTCCCTTTTGAATATCTACGCATTAACCACTTTCTTAAATGATAAAGATGCATAAATAACAAAAAAAATATATTTAAAATGCTAAAATAAAAAACTCGTATTAAAACAACAAAAAATAACATTAAAAATGCAAAAATAATACATAAAAATATTTTCAAAAATTGATATAATATAAAAATATATTAACAGTGAAGAGGTTCAAATGGAAAAATCATACAAATGTGATTTCAAATTTACTGATTAAATCTACTTACAAATAAGACATTTATCAGAATTACACGGTAAAAATCTAAAAACAAGGGAGAATTATTTTATGGAAAAAATCAAATGGGGCGTTATGGGAACAGCCGGTATAGCAAGGGGTTGCACGATACCGGGAATGAAAATGACAGATAATTGCGAACTGTATGCTATAGCAGGACGAAATCCCGAGAAGGCGGAAAGCTTTAAACAGGAATTTGGTTTTGAAAAAGCTTATGGAAGCTATGAAGAGCTTCTGGCAGATAAGGATGTGCAGGCGGTTTATATCCCGCTGCCGAATGACCTCCATGTAAAGTGGGTTAA
>JAILOA010000420.1 GCA_024691065.1 Lachnospiraceae bacterium
ACATTTGTATTATTTGACATATTAATTATCCTTGATTTATTCTCTATAGTTCAACAGCCCTGCATTCAAATACCGGACCATCCTTACAAACTCTCGCATTGTTTACATGGCTGTGATCATCAACCTCAGTGGTCTTGCATACGCAACCAAGACAGGCACCGATTCCGCAGGCCATTCTCTCCTCAAGAGAAATATAAGCAGCTATATCAGCCTCAAGCGCATATCCTTTAACACCCTTAAGCATCGGTATAGGTCCGCAGGAATAAAGCACGTCAGCCTTAACACCTGACTCCTTAAGTGCATCTATAACAGTACCGTGCGTTCCGACCGAACCATCATCGGTTGAAATATAAACATCAGCATATTTTTCAAACTCATTCTTTAAAAATAAGTCATTATCTCTATATCCAAGTACAGCAACCGGTCTTTTTCCTGATTGACTTATCTTCTTACAAAGCTCAAGCATAGGCGGAATACCGATTCCACCACCGATTGCCACATGTACATCCTTATCTGATTCATTCTTTAAGGCATAATCATAACCATTTCCAAGCGGTGCAAGAACCGGTAAGGTATCATTTTCCTTTAAAGTAGAAAAGAATAATGTACCGCTCCCAACAACCCTGTATACAAACCTGAGCGCCTTTTTGTCAGCGTCAACCTCACATATACTGATTGGTCTCGGTAAAAGCTTTGAAGGGTCCTTCGTATATAGATTTGCGAATTGTCCGGGGATCACTGCATTAAAATCAAATGCATCGTCCCCAAATTCAAGCCACAAATCATAAATCCCCTCTGAAAGCTTGTTTTGTGATATAACCCTGGCAAGAACCTTTTTTCTATCGGTCATAAGTAAATTCCTTTTTAATTATTTTATTTATATTTTATAATACTTCAATTTATTTTTACTCAAAGCATTTCTCTTAAAGAACATAATAGAATTTTAAAATCCTCTTTAATTTTAATTACTGTTCTTTATGAAGTTATCGGATTTTTTATATTTTATATAAATCACACTTATTTATAAAATATATTAGAACTTCAAATCTTCCTTCATTGCTATAACAGCTCTTCTGGACGCCTCTTCAAAATGAAGCTCATCAACATCCTTGTAAGCCTCCTGTTTGTAAGCAGCTATGATTCCTCTTGAAGAATTAACGATTGCTCCAAGTCCGTCAGCATTAAAATAAGCCTTTAAATCCTTACCCTTACCACCCTGTGCACCGTATCCGGGCACAAGAATATAGGTATTAGGCATAACAGCTCTAAGCTTTTCACCCATCTCAGGATATGTAGCTCCGATAACGCAGCCGACATTGCTATAATCGCCATCCATTGACATCTCGCCCCATTCTCTGACCTTATCGGCAACATGCTCATAAATAGGCTTTCCGTCGGCTACCTGATCCTGGAACTCACCGCTTGAAGGGTTTGAAGTCTTAACCAGAACAAATATACCCTTATCATTTTCATTACAAATATCTATAAATGGCTTAATACCGTCACTTCCAAGATATGGATTAACTGTAGCAAAATCCTCATCAAAGCCGGCATATTCATTTGCACCGACCTTAACCTTGCCCAGGTGACCAACCGCATAAGCCTTTGAAGTGGAACCTATGTCACCACGCTTAACATCACCGATAACAACAAGTCCCTTTTCCTTACAATAATCAATGGTCTTCTTGTAAGCAATAAGACCCTCGATTCCAAACTGCTCATACATAGCAACCTGAGGCTTAACAGCAGGAATCAAATCATATGTAGCATCGACAATTCTCTTGTTAAATGTAAATATCGCCTCAGCCGCTCCCTTAAGTGTCTCTCCATATTCAGAGAATGCCTCTTTCAATATATGCTCCGGAACATAATCAAGCATCGGATCAAGACCAACTACAATCGGAGCATCCTTTTCAACTATTTTATCAATTAATTGTTTAATCATATCGTCCTCCCTGAATATAATATTTAATAAATATTTTCGGTATATAACTAAAAACATAGTTTATCCTACAAATCCCGTAAAATAAACCTCCGGCATTAAAACATTTTATGAAAACCCTTGCTTTACGCACTATGAATAATTATAATTCAAACCACCATAAATGTAAAGTGTAAAACTTATCAGCCGCGCTTTGTGATGAGCGCCTTTATGTAAATTCCGTCCTCTCTGTATTCTTCAACCAATATCCTTCCATTATCACGGATTTTCTGAATCTTTCCTGCATCACTGTAACTAAATACCTCTTCAATCTCCGTATACCTTTCGGAAAGACTCTCCTTTATTATCGAAAGAAGTTTATCAATACCTTCACCGGTCTTAGCGGAAATCCTTACAGTCTTCTTTGCCTTTAAATCCTTTAGTGACGGGAATTCATCCTCCGGAATTAAATCCGTTTTATTAAATGCAGTAATACAATTTTCATGATTTATTTTTAAACTGTCCAATACCTCATAAACAGTATTGATATGCTTATCATAATCCTCATTTGAAGCATCCGCTACATGAAGAATAATATCGGCATAACCCGCCTCCATAAGCGTACTCTTAAATGCCTTTATGAGATTATGCGGAAGTTTCCTTACAAAACCTACTGTATCCGTAAAAAGTACCTCTTCACCGTCTTCATAGGTATATCTCCTGGTTGTAGGATCAAGAGTTGCAAAAAGTTTATTCTCGGAAAGCACACCTGCATTGGTAAGTTTATTTAAAAGCGTAGATTTACCTGCATTTGTATATCCCACAATTGCAATCATAGGAATACTTTCCTTTGCTCTCTTCTTTCTAAGCTCTTCCCTGTTTTTCTCAAGCTTTTCAAGATCTCTTTGAATCTTTACAATTCTATTTCTGATAATACGCCTGTCAACCTCGATTTTCTGCTCACCGGGTCCCCTTGTACCTATACCACCACCGAGTCTGGACATCCTCTTGTAGCTACCGGTAAGGTGCGTTGCATTGTAATTAAGCTGCGCAAGCTCAACCTGCAGGCGTCCCTCGGCGGTCTTTGCATGCTTGGCAAATATATCCAATATGAGAACTGTCCTGTCTATAACCTTTACATTAAGAAAATCACTCAAATTCTTTATTTGCATAGGACTGAGCTCATCATCGCAAATAACACTGTCGGCATTCATAAACTCAACCAAACCCTTTAATTCTTCGAGTTTTCCCTTGCCAATGTATGTTCCGTGATGAACAGCATCCCTGTTTTGAACTATTTCTCCAACCTTAACGCCGCCTGCCGTTAAAAGAAGCTCTTCAAGCTCCTTAAGCTGTGAATGTGTCTCAACCTCGTTTCCATCGGTACAAACCGAAACAAGAATCGCTCTCTCCGGTTCCTCCTCTGTATTAAAAAGCCTGTCCTTCGGGCTTACCTTATCCTCAAAATAATTTGTATCAGACATTATACGCCTTTCATAAATGTAATTCTGTTAATTATATTAATCTTTTAAATAAAATTCATAAATCCGTATTTATCTAAATTAATCTACTCTACGGTTTCCTCGGTACCAACCGTATTTTCTATGGTAGTTCCGGTATTGTTATCTAAATCTACTCTACGGTTTCCTCGGTACCAACCGTATTTTCTTCCGTGGTCTCTGTATTTTCCTCAGTTCCTATTGTATTCTCTTCTTCCCATTCTTCCTCGGAAACCTCATCTGTAGTAGCCTGAGTTCCTGCAGTACCGGTGTCGGTAGTTTGAGTACCATCGGCAGTAGTACCGTCCGTAGTAGTACCGTCCGTAGTTGTGCCGTCCGTAGTTGTGCCGTCGGTAGTTGTACCATCAGTAGTTGTACCATCAGTTGTCCCGTCAGTATTCTCTGATGCAGCCGCCTGTTCCTTTTTCTTCTGCCTTGCAAGCTTTTTATTAAGCTTTTGACCGGTAATTCTGGAATTTATAAACTGCACTTCTTTTTTCATTTTTTCGGATTCGGGAAACTCACCCATGAATTCATTAGCACTAGCTAAAGCTTCACCATAACGTCCCAGTTTTTCCAGGATTATAACTCTGTTAATCAGAAGATTTTCATATACAGAACTGTCAGCGTTATTTAAACCGGCCTCGATATATTCCAATGCTTTATCATAATCACGAAGCTTCACATTACAGTTTGATAAAGCAAAATATATCTTACCCTTGTTTATTCCGTCAGCTGTTTCCAACGCATTTGTAAATGCACCGGCAGCACTTTCGTAATCAAGCTGCTCCATATAGAGATTACCAAGATGATAATAAGCATCTCCGTAACCGTTCTCGGCTGCAGTCTTGTAAAGCTTACCTGACTCCTCCAAATCACCGCGGGTATAACATACACGTCCCTTAACACAAAGAAGCTCTCCGCTGTTTCCCTGCTTATTATAAAGCTCATCCAAAAGAGTTTCGGCTTTCTCGGTATCTCCGTTATTATTATAAAGCTCATAAAGAGAAAAATATGCGTCGTAATAATTCCCATCATTCTTAAGACATTCGGAGAAATTCTTCTCTGCTTCGGTGAAATTAGATTCATAACTACCGTCGGCAGTTACATTTTCATTGACAGAAAGGTTTGGATTAAGCGCATCGGCATTTCTTTTATATAAAAGTCCTAATTCATAATATGCAACAGCCTCCTTAGGAGAATCCTTAATAGCTGCATTGTAAGTCTTATATGCATTTTCCATATCGCCGGTCATTGCATAGGACGCACCTAACATAAGCCTTAACTTATAATTAAGAGTCGGAAATTCCTTAATTTTAAGAGCCTCCGTTGCAAATGAAATGCTACTCATATAATCATGCAAATAATAATATACAATAGAAAGTCCTAAATAGGATTCTTTGGTATAGGACCTGGTAACTGAGTTATCCGCAGGATTGGCTGCCTTTGTTAAAGGTTCAATTGCTTCTTTATATCTTCCCAAATGTGTCAGGGCAATTCCATAACCTACGTAATAATCCGACCTTTCATCATCATTTTTAATTGCTGCCTCATAATACTTAAGGCTTTCGGCATAATCTCCCTTGTCCGCCAAACTCTCGGCTTTCTTAAAGTCCTTACTTTCATGTGAACAAGCCATCAAAAAACAGGCCATAAAAAGGCATAGTAAGCCCACAAGTTTCTTTGAATTAAAATGCATCACTTAAACTTCCTTTATTTAATAATATTGTTCCATTATAACACTATTTTCCGGAAATTAAATCAAAATCTTCCTGAAATTTTGAAACATCACCATCATACCAGAATTTAAGTGAATTTGAAAGTAAATACTTTCTGTATTCTTCTATATCAATAAGTATTTTATAACAAATATATCGTCCGTCCCTGTACGCCTCGATATATCCTTTCTCTACAAGCTTCTTTAAAAATGTTGATATTGTCTGCGGCATCATTTTTTTCTTATACTTCTTTTCCAAAAGATCCTTTATGAACCATAGCCTGGTACCATTTCCCATGTCCCATACAGTTTTCATTACATATTGTTCCTGAGT
>JAILOA010000457.1 GCA_024691065.1 Lachnospiraceae bacterium
AAGCTGAAAGTTCCTGCATAGATGTAAATACCAGAATCCTAATTCCATCAAAACCCTCCTTTCCACTATAATCACCTGCCATATGTACTCCTCTTTTGTTTTTTCACTATATTTTCACTAACCATTGTCTGATCCTGCTTAAGAGCTTCGTACCCTTTTTCTTTTTCGGGAACAATAGGATTATCTTTCACTTTAAACTCGCGTATGAAGCGATTTAAGCCACCTTTTTCAATTACATAGTCAGATATCCTACTTGCATCATTAATGGCCTTAAAAAGCTCATTACTTCCATCCCAGTTATATATAATCTTTTCATCCGGTTCCTCATCCATCAAATAATCTTCTTTGTTGTCTGAACTGATACCATATTCTCTTTCAAAAAATGAAATAAAATCATTTACTGCTTTCCTGGTCCTCTGTTTTCTGTTTGTTTTAAAATCATCCATACATTCATCTCCATTTCTGTAAAAAAATATGAGGCCACTCATTATCTCTAACAAGTGACCCCACTAAATATATAAAAAGAAGGAATAATAAATCCCTACCGGGATTCCAAATTAATGCTTCTTAGGATTATGCTTCTTATCCTCATCCATGACATGCTCATGCTCCTTTGACTTATTCAAAGTCAATTCTTCAGTTGCAAGAGAAAGCTTATGCTCCTTATAATCATACTTATAAACGTTATCGGAAAGTCTATCTTCCGGCTTAACCTGACCTCTGTTTACACTCATAACCATTTCCTGAAGCTCTTCACTGGTATATCCAATATTAGGAACAATGATTACTTCATGAACAGAACTTGGAAGAACGAAGAAATCTCCTTCCATCTTCTCAGCTACCATCTTCATTGTATCCGGATCAGTCATCCAAATAGCACCATTTACAGATGTATCATTGGAAAGAACAAACATCTTGTCGTTTTCACCGGGAAACATTTCACTAAACATTTCTTCGGCCTTTTCTCTACTAATACCGCCTTCCATAATGTCCGGAATAACCATTTCCCTCATCAAATCATACATTTCCCTGAATACCATAGGATTATTCTTATGCATATTTTCTCTTGCAATAGCATCAAGATCATCCGCAGTTACTCCAAGAGTATTGGCCAACTCATTAGTAATAGGCACCGAGGCAATTCCATTTTCATCCCTGGATACAACAATGTGATAAGTAATTGAGAGATCCTCAAAATCCTTATGTGGACGATTAGTAAGAAGCTCAGCATTGTTTTTTGTATTTACAAGCCTGCTGATAATACTGTCCCTGGCATTATCTAATTTAGTAACAAAATCCATAATGTCCCAGGTAAGTCCCTTATGTTCCACATTACTTGTATATTTTTCGGAAATTTCAGCCATAACATCTTCAATGGATACTCCATCGTTATACCTCTCATAATATCCATTCAAGTAAATAACCGGTGCAATATTGTCATGGCCATGAATCCAAAGACCATCAAGCTCCAAACCATTATTCTTCATAGTCTTACGAATACCAACTTCAAACTCCGAATATGTATCCGGCAATTCTGCTAAAATGTTATCCTTAATGTAATTCTTAAAATCCTCATAATTCATCATAATTTTTCTTCTCCTTTTTTACTTATTGTTTTTTTCTGTCTTTGTTTTGTTTACAAGGTCATTCATCTTTTTAATAGATGCGTTATAACGCTTCTTTACTTCATCCTTGCTCTCTGTCTCTGTTACATAAACTTCTTTAATTTCTGACATATACCTGTCCTCCTTTACTTTATTTTGGGCTTCTTTAAAACCTGATTCTTAGAATCGGTCTTACCCTCAGCCCTGTTTATTATGTATAAGCATTGCCTTTCCTCAGGTTTACAGGTCTGATAGGTCAGTGGCTTTTGTCTAACTATCCTATAAAATGCCTTCACAATCTGAGGAAGTGTCATCCCATTCTTCTCATAAAAGCCACATAAACCTATAGCTACAATGAAAGGTATGCAGATCATAACCGCTAAATTGATTTGTAATTTATAAATAAAAATGAGAGCCAGCATACCGCCAACTCCCAAGCTTAGTGCTGTACCTGCATAGATACATTCTCTAACTGACAACCCCTTAAAGAAATCATCCTTAAAACCTGCTACATCCTGATTTATTTGTTTTGTAATCTCCTACACCTCCTTATAGTCCAAATGCCTTTTGCATAGCAGAATCACTGGCCTTTACGGCCGATGATATCGCACCCATCTTGATGCAATACCCCAGCAATGTGATAATCGCTGAATCCGATTCAAAACTAATGGTATCTATAAAGGTAGTACTGATTAAAATCACAACCGCAATTAATAACGCTGATAAAACATACCCTATAAATGTTTTAATGTATGAATATCCTATTTGTGCTACCTGTCCTCCACCTGCTATTGTTGATAAAGCAAGTCCTGCAAATGGAGCAATCATATATATTTTTATTATCCTGTTTAGAATCGTAAATATAATTATGAACCCGCAAACACAGGTAAAGAGGAAAAACAAAAACGAGGTTAAAAATGCTACAAATGGTCCCCAACCGGATGAATCAGCTACCGATTCATATAGCTCAGCTCCATCAAATGAAAAGCCAAATTCTGTCTCACCCAAAATCGCTTCAGTAAGCACCTTACCCCAGGTCATAAACTTAGGCATCCACGATAAAGCAAGGCTCATTACATTTGAAACTATAATCAGTCTAATAAAAAGCTTTATGGTCCTCTTTTTTGTGTATTCATTTTGTTCGGAAGCTGTGGATTTACATACAGATATGACAATGGATAGGACCATAAAGCTTTTTATTAGAC
>JAILOA010000463.1 GCA_024691065.1 Lachnospiraceae bacterium
CACAATTTACAAAATATCTAAAAAATCTTAGTTAATATTTTTATCAACTTACTGATTTTTAGCAAAAAAACTTAGTTACTCTTTTTATAAAATAACCGATTATTGGCAAAAAATCTTAGTTAATCTTTTTTCCATTTAACCGATTATTGGCAAAAAATCTTAGTTAATCTTTTTTTAGATTTTTATAAAAGTTATTATTACCGGATCATTTATTATACAAACAAATAATACTATTTAAGCATATAATAAAAAGATATTTTTTATGCTTATAATATATAATGTAATTCGAAAATTTTTATTATTACGAAATCTCCGGCACCACACTCACAGCTTTATCAAGTATTCCCTTCATATATGCGATTGCAATACCGTAGTTTGTTACATTTACGCCTGCATTATAAGCTTTTTTAATTCTCGCCTGGACCTGCTTATCGCCGAGCATACAACCACCACAGTGAATAATTAGCGCGTACTCATTTAAGTTTTCAGGATAGCCTGCACCCGAAGAAAATTCAAAATGTAAATCCAGCCCGGTATATTTCTTTAGCCAGTTTGGAATCTTAACAGTTCCGATGTCATCACATTGTCTGTGATGGGTACATCCCTCGGAAATCAGGATTTTATCGCCATTTTTGAGGCTGTCTATGGACTTTATACCCTTATAGGTTTCAGTTAAAATACCCTTATGGCGGGCCATCAGAATTGAAAAAGAAGTAAGATAAATATCCTCAGGCACCATATCCTTAACCTCTCCAAATGCCTGACTGTCGGTTATTACAAGCTTTGGTTTTTCTTTAAGATTGGCAATTGTTGCAACAAGATTTTCCGGCTGAACACAGATGGCAATAGCCTTTTTGTCAAGCACCTCTCTAAGAACCATCTGTTGAGGTAGTATAATTCGACCTTTCGGAGCGGCACTGTCTATCGGAATAACCAGAATAATCGTATCATTTTCCTCAATCAAATCAGAAACCAGTGGATAGGAATGCTTATCCGGTATCAAATGTGCTATCTCTTCTTTTATTTCATGGATTCCGGTTTCCGAAAGCGCACTTGCAGGTATTAATGAAATGTTCTGAGTTGCAATACCTGTTTCTTTAAAAAAGGAGCGGATATCATCGAGCTTCGCCTTTATTATATTTTCATAATTCTCAATTTTATTTAAGACAATGATATAAGGAACTTTTTTCTTCTCCAAAAGAGCTATTAACTCCTTCTCTTTTTCAAAATCAGCGTCCTTATATTTTAGTTTTAGATCCGAATTATTTATTTTATCGGAATCGGATTTTATGAAATCAGTGGATTGATCTGATTCATAATTCTTGATTTCTAAATCTTTATTTAATAAACTAATATTTTCTTCATCAAGTTCAATAATTTCATTTACATCAATTACAACAACTGCTATATCAACTCTGTCAAGGATTTCGGAAGTTCTTTTTACTCTCATCTCTCCGAGCTCTCCAACGTCGTCAAGTCCCGGTGTATCGATGATTACAACAGGTCCGAGCGGTAATATTTCCATAGTTTTGATAACCGGATCCGTTGTGGTACCCTTTACCTCTGAAACAAGAGACATTTTTTGATTTGTAATTTTATTAACTATACTTGACTTTCCGGCATTTCTTTTTCCAAAAAATCCTATCTGTACCCTTTCCGAAGAAGGTGTTGAATTTAATCCCATAGCTACCTCTTTTCCTATAATTCCTACTGTTTCAAATTCCTACTGTTTAAACTGATTACCGCTTATGTAGATTCATATATTTTTAAACTAATTTCTGTTTTAAAATCACTTAATGTTTTTGCTGATTCAAACTTTACAAACACCAACTATTTCAGATTATCCCGGCTATTTCAGCATAATCCGTTTTCAATCATATATTCCCCGGTCCTTCCGGACAGTGCGAAATGTACAATTGGTGTAAATGTAACGTCCTTTTTGCAAAGCTTCTTAATAAGCGGATCTCCCACTACATAATCAGCATCCTTTATTACTTCGATAAGTTCTTCTTCACATGTACATACTATGTCATTATCATTTAAAAGTCCTTTATGTAATTCTGTAAGGCATACTGTCTTATATGACGATTCCAGATTATTACCTTCTAAAATTTTTGCAGCTTTTAAACTCGACATATAAACAGGTTCACCTACAAGATAAACATTATCATTTTTTATATTCTTGCTTAAATTATCATCATTGTTTTCCGTAATTTCATTAAATTTATTTAAATATGAAATTTCTGATTTCCGTGTTTTGCATACTTCTCTAATTCTTTCACATAAATAATTGCCATACTCTCCAATCGGAACACCGACAACATACGGAATATTATACAATTCCTCTATTTTCTTAGCGGCAGCAAGACCGGATGATGAAAGCACAACATTTACATCTGCTTTTTTAAACTGCGAAATCTCTTCAAGACTGGTATTAACAGACCATGAGGAAATTACATTAAATCCCTTTCCGGTAAAATAATTTCTAAGTTCATTTGTTTTAAATTCCTTTGGAAAATCAAGTGGTGTAATTCCGAGCAAATTAATTGAAATTTTAGAAAATGTATCTCCCTGCAAATTTTCATCCGAAGATTTAACTTCTGCCGAAACATTATTCCGGTTTGATGCATTTTCTGCCGAAACATTATTCCGGTTCGATGGATTTTCTGCCGAAACATTATTCCGGTTCGATGGATTTTCTACCTGTTTATTGTTAGTTAAAGAACCTGGAAAATCTTCTTTATTTGTAACATTTTTTTCCAATGTCACCAGCTCCTGATAATCATTGGTCGCCAAATCAAATATTTCATCGGCAATACCGAATTGCTTTTCACTATTTGGACCGAGTATCTTTTCAACAATACTTAAGAATGCATCCGAGCATCCTTTTGTATAATCATGCATGGCATTGGTTCCGATATAGTAAGTCCTGATTCCTGTCTTTCTGAAAACAGCCTTCGAAATATAATTAAAGTCGGTTCCATTTATATATGGAATCGGTGAATTAACTATCATTATAAACTTAGGATTTAAACTTTCGGCAGCCCTGCAAATATCATCTATAAATTTAAAATCGTTTCCCTTAATGGCATCCTCATCATTTAAGCCGGATATAAAAATGAGACTTTCCTTGTAATTCCATCTAACCTCATCATGGGTATTATAGGTAGAATTACATCCGGATGGATCGTGGATGACAACCATTCCGCCGAGCTCATAAAGTGCTGCGCAAACTCCGGACACATCACCCGTATAAACCGGCAAATATTTATATGCTCTTTTCAAATTTTAATCCTTTCTGAATTATTTAAATTCAACATTTAAATGGACTTAATTGCACTCTTTACTTTATAAATCATTTATATTTAACATTTAAATGGACTTAATTACACTCTTTACTCTCTGAATCAATTAAATTTATCATTTAAATGGACTTAGTTACTCTTTTTACTTCCTGCACAGATTTAATATATATGTGCGCAACTGCAGAGTCCCTGGGCCTTTCTTGGCACTATATCATTAAGGTCCTTCTTCTCTTCCATTGCTTTCATTATCCTGTCACATAATTCGATTATTCCCTCATAACCTACCAGTCCACCGCCCTGAATCTGATTCACAAAATAAGGTGTATTTTCAAACCAGGCAGCTTTTTGACCGATTGCAACTACATCGGATTCTTCCCGGTCTATAACTCTGCATTCGGGTCTCATGGTAGAAGCAAGAATCAGATTTGGATATCTCTCTATAAGCGGATTAAATATATCCTCATCATCAATTCCAACGGAATCAAGATATACTTTTTTAACCTTTATTCCCATTTTTAAAAATAAATATGCCAGCTCCAAAGGTCTTGCAACCGCCGTATAATCAATGGCAATCTGACGGTTACCC
>JAILOA010000343.1 GCA_024691065.1 Lachnospiraceae bacterium
TTATAATCCAGGAGATTGTCCAATGTAAGCTCATCTCTTTCATCCTTTATGTTTACATTTAACTTATCTCCGTCAACCGTAACACTTGTAGCATCTCCGTCTGTCTTAAGTGCCTCCGTAAGAGACATAAATATCTGGGCAACGGTCAGGTTCTTCTTCATTGCCTTATCTTTGTTAATATCCAAAACCACCTGTTTGTCAGCATTCTCCTGACCATTGGATATCTCTTCGAAGCCATTAATCTTACTTATCATTTTCATAAGATCATCGCTTATCTTAAGAAGCTCTTCCTCATTTTCGCCAAACACGTTGACCGAAAGTCCGGAACCCATCATTGCGGACATATCCATATTGCTCTCGGAAACCTCGTAATCATCCAGATCCCTGGTCTCTAAAATCTTTTCAATGTCCTTTGCTATCTCTTTATTTTTACTTGCATATTCTTCATCCAGAAGAATCATTATAGAATAAGCATTTGGGGAATCTCCTCCCATACCTGCCACGCCAAGGGATGAATTCTGTGTGGCACCGACAGTTTCAACACCCTTGATTTTCTTAATTTCATCACTTATATCATCGAGCATTGCAAATGCTTCTTTATTTTCAAGCTCCGGATTCGTCTCCAGCGAAACACTCATCTGGTTTGAGCCCATCTCGGGGAATATTACGATACCGGTATTTACCGCCTTAACTACACAAAATGCAAGCAATCCGACAGCAATCAAAATCGGTACAAACTTATATTTAAGACAAAGTCTTAACACCTTATCATATCCATTTATCAATGCATCGAAAAATCTGTGTTTTTTCTCTTTTGTATTTTTAAGAAGTGTTGCACCCATACAAGGAACAACGGTAAGCGCTACCAAAAGACTCGCAAGAAGACTGTAGCTTATGGTTAAACTCATATCGAGAATAAGCTGCTTGGTAAGACCATCCGTAAATACGATTGGAAGGAATACACAAATAGTTGTAAGCGTCGAAGCAAATATAGCTCCAGCGACCTGGTTGGCTCCCATAACCGCAGCACGGGCAGCACTGATACCCTTATTTCGCAGTCGGTAAATATTTTCTATAACGACTATCGAGTTATCTACAAGCATACCTATACCGAGTGCCAGACCCGACAAGGAAATCATATTCATTGTAATATTTGTCGCATACATTGCAAGAATCGCAAAAAGTACACTTAACGGGATTGAAAATGCAACAACTATTGTAGGCTTTATATCCTTCAGGAAGAAGAATAAAACCACGATTGCAAAAAGCGCACCCCAGAGAAGATTGGAAAGAACCGAATCAATGATAAATCCAATATAATCACCCTGGTTCATAAGACTTACTATATGAAGCTTACTGTCGCTCTTCTTAAGCTTTTCAAATTTTTCGGTAACCTTATTTGCTACCGTTGCAGTACCTGCTGAGCTGGATTTATAAACCGATAATACTATGGCATTCTCATCATTTACCCTGGCATAAATCTCATCGGAGTTATCGATAACCGTAATCTCGGCAACATCCTTTAACCTTATGTCTCCAACCTTATCTATATGTGTTAAAAGTGTATCTGCAACATCCTTGTCCGACTCATCTTTTTCATCTATCTTTAACAAATACTGAGTCTTATCATCGTTTATATAACCCGCAGGCATTGAAAAGTTTTCTGCCTGCATAAGCTGTGAAAGAGTCTCTATGGTGAGAAGCTGATCAAGGTTAGCATTCTTTAAAGCTTCCTTTCTGCTTTGCTCATAAGACTTCTTTGCTTCCTTAATATCCTTCTTACTGCTTTCGAGTGTAGTTTTTGCAGAACTAAGCTGGGCACTTCCCGATCCAAATGCAACTGCCGCGGTAAGCTTTCCGGACTCAACCTGCTCATAATTATCTGTAGCCTTGGAAATTTGGGATTTAACAGCATCCCGTGCACCCTTTGCCGTTATAATCTGCATTTTCAAATTAGATAATTCAGATTCAATCTGAGGAATTCTAACCTCAGCAATATTGTAAAGCTGTTCAAGATTCTTAACTGTAAGCTGTTTTGCGGCATCCTTCTGTCCCTGCTGCTTTAATAAATCCTGAAGAGCCTTAAGTTTCTTAGGATTATCAATCGCATCCTTAACATCGTCAGG
>JAILOA010000018.1 GCA_024691065.1 Lachnospiraceae bacterium
ATATCCGACGTTGTGCTAATGAACATTTTACTGTAGAGGCGTTAAAAAGTAGTATTGCCGCGGATGATTATCATCATCAGGGAAATTTACCGAACAATTTTGCACGGACTCTTTCTGCCTCACAGCAAGCGTTGAAAGCCATCGGTACTTTCAAAGACGAATATCTGCTTGATTATATTAATGTGGAAGAACTGGATGTTAGGGATACAGCCGATATTGATGAAAAGGTTGTGGAGAACGCCATCATCCATAATGTCAAAAATTTCATTTTGACATTTGGGAAGGACTTCGCCTTTATCAGAAATCAGTATCATCTGGATGCCTTTGGTGAAGACCAGTACATCGACCTTTTATTCTTCAACCGGGAGCTGAATTGCCTTGTTGCCGTGGAATTAAAGCGCGGGAAGTTTAAAACATCATATCTGGGACAGCTACAAGGTTATCTTAGCGTGTTGGATGGGTATGAGCGCAAGCCGCATGAGAATCCCGCAATCGGTATCATCCTTTGTAAGGACATGAACAAGTCTTTTGTGGATTATGTGATTCGGGACTACACAAAACCAATGGGAGTAGCTACCTACAAGACATCAAAGGATATGTCAGAGGAGCTGCTGAGGGCATTGCCTAATATTGAAGATTTGAAGAGGCTGCTTGACGAAAACGAAGAGTAAACAATATTATCGGGGATTTACCCTGGCTGTACTTACTGTGACAGTTTGGGAAAGTGTTATCAGCTTACTCATTCTTTTAAGAATATTGAAGAGAAATAGAATGCACCTGAACTTCCAGAAAAGCACTGAAATAGAAAAGGAAAAAGTAATTGTTAGGAGAGAAGGTTATTTATGCGGGGTGAAATTGAACAAAGATGCTTAGATATTGTAAAAGAAAAATACAATGATAAATGCAATTTCGTTATGTCTTATGAAGATATCTTGATTATAGAAGATGCCTTGAGAAATGCAAAAGCTAATCCTCAAAGAAATTCTTTTCCGGATTTTGTGTTTGAAGGTGGTTTTATTGAGCATTTTCAAGTGACATCTTCCTTCGAGAATCGTAAGGGCTCAACTATGAAACGCGAATTCAGTGAAATGGAACGCAATTTCAACCAAAAAGTGGAGAAGGCGACAGAAAACCTTCCCACGGATTGCATAACGATTCAGTCGGTATCAAGTCACCAGTTATGGCATAAACAGCACACGTATAAGAACTTTACGGATTCATTTAAGAATAATTTTGAGCATCATTTGCAAAGTATGAGTAAATACTCCGGAAATAAGGAGCATGGGATATTTTTAATTGAGTATTCCGATTCTGCACTATGTATGACCAAAAAATATCCTGCGGATATAATGGTTGGAGTGAGATATGGAGATTTGCTTACCAAGGAAAATCCTTCATATAGACTTTCGAGAGATATAGAATTGTTAAGGTATATATATGACAATAAGGATGAAATAGAATTTGTTATTTTTGTTGATGAAAATGGATTTCATGGTACATGGATAGATGTAATTAAAACTGCGAATGCATTGGAAATAATAAAACTATTACATGAAGGATATGATTTTCACTGTGCGATGATTGGCTCATCTCACTATGGAATAGGAGTTTCTGTTCCTAAGAATGAATAAATTGAGGTATTAATTATGAATAAAACAGCAATTAAAAATTTTGCTATATGGGCGAGGAATAAGCTTATAGCAGATATAAGCTATAAAGCAGGATTAATTGGGGTTACAAAATATGGGATTCTTTCTCCGTTACCGCAATCAAAATCAGATGTGGAGTTTTATGACATTGGAACATCTGAGCCATATGCGATACAAAAAGAAGCTATTCAGCAGAGAAAAAGCTTGGTTTCGTTGATAAAGCAGAAGGAAAAGGATTCTGATTATTCCACAGCATATAGTAGCGTTATAGAAGAAGTGGCATATACATGGTTTAATAGAATGATTGCTATTCGTTTCATGGAGGTAAATGATTACTTACCTTCTCATGTTAGAGTGCTCTCTTCAGAAAGCGGTAAACAGGAGCCGGATATAGTTACGACTCCATTTGATGCAGAATTATCTTTCAATGCTGATGAAGAGCAGGAAGTAATCCGATTAAAAAATGATAACAAACTAGATGATTTATTTAAATTGCTTTTTATAAAACAATGCAATGAACTGCACAAATTGCTTCCTAGGTTATTTGAAAGCACGCAGGACTATACGGAATTATTACTTAACATTTCTTTTGTTGATCAAGAAAGTGTAGTACATCATCTTGTAAATGATATACCGGAGGATGATTTTAATATTGAAAAAGGTGGCCAGGTAGAGATTATTGGATGGTTATATCAATATTACAATACAGAGCCTAAAAATGAGGCCTTTGCTAAGAGTGGCAAAATTACTAAAGAGGAAATTCCTGCTGTAACACAGCTTTTTACACCCGACTGGATTGTTCGCTATATGGTTGAAAATAGTCTTGGTAGGCTTTGGGTAGAAGGACATCCAAATGATAGTTTAAAGGCCAGGTGGAAATATTATCTTGAAGAGGCAGAGCAAGAGCCGGAGGTGCAGGCACAACTTGATGAGATTCATAAAGAGTATTCTAAGCTTAATCCAGAGGATATTAAGTTTATTGATCCATGTATGGGTTCAGGACATATCCTTGTGTATGCATTTGATGTGTTAATGCAGATATATGAATCAGCAGGATGGTCAGAAAGAGATGCTGCAAAGAGTATCTTAGAGAATAATATATATGGATTAGACATTGATGATAGAGCATATCAGATGGCTTACTTTGCTGTTATGATGAAAGCAAGACAGTATAATAGAAGAATACTGTCATCAGACACCCATTGTCATGTGTATTCTATACAGGAAAGTAATGGTGTGGATAGAAATCACTTACAGTATTTGGGCAATG
>JAILOA010000030.1 GCA_024691065.1 Lachnospiraceae bacterium
TACTTCATCGGAATCACCAAGAGTTGCAACCTTTATATTATTAAGTGTTTCCTCGGATAGATCTGAAGTCTTAATCTGAATTACCGCAAGATCCGCCGAGCTGTCAGTACCCTTTACCTCTGCTGTATATACACTGTCATCCACAAACACTACCGAAACGTTTGTGGCATCTTCAACCACATGATTATTACTTACTATGTAAATGTAATCATCGTCCTGACCTACTATGATACCTGAACCGCTTCCTTCACCCTGCTGTGTATAGGTTTGACCGAAGAAATCCGAAACCTCTTGTTCGATCGTTACATTTATAGCTACTATGGAAGGAAGAACCTCATCTGATACGTCCGAAACATCTCCGTCTGTTGAATCGGATGACTGGGAGGTCTGTGTTGTCGAAACAGTCGGTATCTTTACTGATGCTGAATCTTCTCCAACCGTTGCCTCATCTGCTGCAACCGGAGAAACCTTATCAGCGACATAATTTACGCCTTCAAATGTCATTCCACCAACTAAGCCAAAAATTGCTGCGTAAGCCGTTACCTTAAAAAATCCTTTTTTATCCATAATATCTCCTTCCCTGATGCTCTATGCATCAACTTGAAAACATCATTTATTTAACTTATGCAAATGAGTATAATTCCGATTTGTGAATGAAATGTGTTTTAAAGTTGAAACAAATGTGAAAATAGTAGTTCACATTTTAGGCTGTGAAGTAAATATAAAAGTAGCACTCTCCGTTCTGATACTGCTTCGCAGCATATCGGTAACCGCCATTCGGACAGTGCTTTGCAGCTTTTGCACATAAAATAAGAGCACACCCTAAAGCATTCTTGGGATGTGCCCTTTTATTTTACGAAGTAAACTTCCTCAACTTATTAAATTTCATCTTGTATTTAAGCTTTTTATTACTCCAACTCGGTAGTTTCTACAATCTTATCAGCTACACGGATTCCGTCGAGAGCTGCGCTTACGATTCCTCCTGCATATCCGGCTCCTTCGCCGCATGGATAAAGTCCTTTTATATTGGACTGGAAATCTTGATTTCTAAGCATTCTTATAGGAGAAGATGTTCTTGTCTCAACACCCATAAGGATAATTTCCTCATCTGCAAATCCTTTTATCTTAGTATCAAAATAAGTCATACCTTCGATTATGGAATCACTGATATAATGCGGCAATACTCTTCTCAGGTTTGCAAAATCATATTCTCCCTTAGTTATAGGCCTTAACAAACCAAATCCTGTACTGATATCACCATTTATAAAATCCCCGAAGAGCTGAAGCGGAATCTTACCACCCGCCGACTCATAGGCAAATTTTTCCAAAGTCTTTTGAAATCTTGCCCCGGCAAGAACATCATCACTTCCGAAATCAGAAGGATTAACGGTAACAACAACCGCCGAATTAGCATTTGCGCTTCCTCTGTCATAATAACTCATACCGTTTACACAAAGCATACCATCCGAAGAAGAAGAGTTAACAACATATCCGCCCGGGCACATACAGAATGTATATACACCACGACCGGAACCTGTTTTATATGTAAGCTTGTAATCTGCCGGAGGAAGATCCTTATGAAAACTTCCATATTGATTTCTGTTAATCATTCTCTGTGAATGCTGAACTCTCACACCAACCGCAAAAGATTTAGGCTGCAAAAGCATTCCGGCATTTTTTAGATTTTTAAATGTATCTCTGGCGCTGTGTCCCGTCGCAAGCACAAGCTTTTCACAATCGATTTGAAACTGCTTGCCCTCCTGTGAAACAATGATACCTATAAGCTCATTTTTATTATTTACAACAGGTCTTTCAAAACGTGTATTAAAGTAAATGTCACCGCCGAGAGCCATAATTCTCTCACGAAGAGCAACTACTACATCCCTAAGTCTGTCTGTACCCACATGAGGCTTTGCATCATATAAAATCTGTGACGGAGCACCATAATTAGCAAATGTTTCCAGGATATATCTAATCTTACCATCCTTGTCCTTAACTCCGGTAAAAAGTTTTCCGTCCGAAAATGTACCGGCTCCGCCTTCACCAAATTGAACATTTGTTTCCTGGTTTAATTTACCGCCGTTCCAGAAATTATTAACTATACTTTCTCTTGTATATACATCTGCTCCTCTTTCGATAATAATCGGACAGAAACCAGCCTGCGCTATACCAAGTGCGGCAAAAAGTCCGGCCGGACCCATACCGACAATTACCGGTCTGGTTTTTGGTCTTCTTCCAAGTGCAATTTGAAGAGCAACATTCTTCATTACACTATTTTCTTCTTTTTTTGATCTGTCAGGTATTACAAAAGCTTTTACTGTCCCTTTTTCGGAAGGTTTTTTTCTATCAAGCGCATTAACAAGCTTATTTTCCCTGATTGTATGGAATTTAATATTATATACAAAATATATATCATCCTTGTTTCTCGCATCTATTGACTTCTTTTCAATTTCAAGCTCATGTAATTCATCATCCGGAATACCAAGTAAAATGGCAGCTCTGATTCTTACAACCGATTCTTCCTGCTTATTAACCCTTCCTACCTTTATATCCTCAGGAAGCGTCTCTTCCATAATCTCTGCAGCAGAGATTTTAAGCTGTGTCATCCTAATCATAGCCTTCTCCAATCTATTATAGATATTTGTTTTTTATGCTTTTTCCCACCATATATCCGCTGCTCCAGGCCCATTGAAGATTGTATCCTCCGCAGATTCCGTCAATATCCAAAACCTCACCGGCAAAATATAACCCTTTGGTTATCTTTGATTCCAATGTATTCATATCCACTTCATCCACAGGCACACCACCTGTAGTAACCTGAGCTTTTGCAAATGTATTGTTTGTATCTACTCCAAACTTGAATTTTTTAATTTTACTGACTGTAAATTTCAAATCCTTTTCATTAAGATCCTTTAGTTTTTTGTTTGTAAATCCAAGTTTATTTATCAAATAATTTGCAAGTCTGTCATTAAGGATACCGACAAACAATTCATTTATCATATTCTCTGACATCCTGCTTTTCTGTTTTTCAAAATGTGAAATTAAAAAATCGAATTCATATTGCGGAAGAAAATCAATATAAATAGTATCCAATCCGTACCTATTTACTCTTCCGCTAAGCTGAAATACAGGAATTCCCGAAATACCGATCTCATTAAAAATCATTTCGCCTTTTTCCTCTAATTCATCTGATTTTATGATTCCCCTGAATCTTACTCCCTTTAGATTCTTTAAAGCTTTCTTATCTTCAATGATTGGCATATAGGTAAGTGAGGGATATGGTTTTATAATCGTATGCCCAAGCTCCTTAGCATAAATATAACCATCTCCACTACAGCCGAATTCCGTACCTGCAAACCCACCACTGGCAATTACAACATTCTTGGCTTTATAATTCTTTTTTTGCTTACCGCTATCATCTTCATATTCAGATAATATTTCGAATAAATAATCTTTATCTTTGATTCTTTTTATATTACATACTTTTTCATTGATATTTACGTCTACATTTAGCCGTTCCAACTCTCTTGTCAGAGCCAAAACAACCGAAGATGCCTGTTCGCCCGAAGGATAAACATATCCGTCCCTTACATATCTTAGAACCCCTAATTCCTCAAAAAAATTAATAGTGTCCATATTAGAGAAAACAGATAAAAAATTATTTACAAAATCAATATAATAATCTTTCTTATAATGATTATCTGATGCCGCACCATTATAAAGATAAAATTGCGCACCGATATCCATATTGGTAAAGTTACATTTACCATTTCCGGTAGCATAGATTTTATGTCCCAACTTCTTTTGCTTATCGATTATCAGGACTTTTAAACCCTTTCGAGCCGCACAAATCCCGGTCATCATACCGGAAGCTCCGCCACCGACAATAATAACATCGTAACCTTTCATAGCATCTCCATTTGTAAAAAACGTACAGGAATTAAACAATCCCCACCATTTATTAATAATACCATAAACGGTGAGGATTTTAAAGTACAAATTTAGTTTTTTAGATATTTTATACCCAATTTTTTTGAATTATTTTTTAACCTACACGACCAATCTTAACAGGTGTTCTGTAGTAAGCATTTGAAATGATAATACCGGTACGTGAATTACTTGCATGAATAATCTGACCATTACCGATATACATTGCAACGTGGCTGATTTCACCTGATCCGTAGAAGAACAAATCTCCCGGCTGTGCTTCTGCCGCTGAAACACTTCTTGTACAACTTGCCTGTGATGCAGCAAAGTGTGGAAGTGATACACCATATTTTGCATAAAGACTCATAGTAAATCCTGAACAGTCACATCCGTTTGTAAGTGATACGCCGCCCCAAACATAAGGATTACCAAGGAACTGCATAGCGTAATCAACGATTGACTGATTTCCGCCGCCACCTGATGAAGAACTTGAGCCCTTACTGCTCTTTTTCTTCTTATGAGCCTTGATTTTAACAGCCCTGTCAACCTTATAAGATGTCTTTATATATTCCTTACATACGAAACAAAGCTCGTCATCAATATGAATACATGCCCAGTTATCAAGATCCGCATACATTTCTTCTTTATTGATAAGCTTGATGTCTTTCTTCTTTGCGTGCTTGGACATAAACTTGTCCATCCAGCTTTCGGTTATATTTAACTTCTTGATATCATAATCAGAACCTCTGGAAATAAGGTCATAAATACGTGAATCAGTTGTAGGAAGGAAACGAACATTGAGTGTTAATGTCTTAACATTAGCCCTGAGTGTTGCCACTTCGATTGCTCTCTCAAGTGCTGCATCATCCTTATATAAGAACTCAGCCTTTACATATCCCCTAACCTGACCGGAAACAATCTTTGCCCAGCCTTTTTTGATATTGTAAATGTTACATCCGGAGAACTTAGTCATCTTACCGACAATCTTTGCAGTCTCGCTTGGATGTTTTCTGACATTCAGATAAGTATCAACCTTAGCCATTCCTAAACGATCATAAACAAGATTAAGTTTAATATTTTCCTTATCCTTTTCTTCATCTTCTAATTCCGCATCAACAGCAGCTGCTGTAGTAGCATCTGACTCTTCTACCTCTTCACCACTCTCAGCTTTTCCATCGGTAGAATCCTTTTTGTTACCGGCAGAATCCTTTTCCTTAGCTGCCATAGTCTCCTCGGAAACACCTGCCTGTGTTGCAAGCTCAGCCTTTCCTTCATCAGAATTACTCTTATCATCCTTATCGGATACTTTATCTATCGAAGCAGAAACTCCGGTAATTGCCTGTTCCGTTACATTCTTAACCTTTTCTGCATTTACAGCTACACCTGTAAGTGCAATACTAACTGCTGCTAACTTGATAATAAAAGTCTTTTTGTTAAAAATCATTTTACACCTCACATTTAATTCGGTACCAACTTTTTCTACAAAACCTTGTTCAATCGGACTATTAAGTCGTCCGAAACCTACAAAAACATTGCTTTAAAATACGTACCAATCACTCATCCCAAAATAAAATGTTACAAAGTTGTTACAAACTTGTTACGCTTTGTATGATACTACACTAAATTTGGTTTGTCAAACAATTTTTAAAAATCTTTTAAACTCCCAAAAAATCAGCTATTACAATAATGTAATGTTTTTTTTGTATATTTTACATTTTTTTAACAAAAATTAACAAAAGAATAGACAATTTGATAAATATTGCATTTATATAATACTTTTTGACTTTTATATCATTTATTTTCAGCTTTAACAGTAAGCTTTTCCGGGGTTTTATATTTTACTTTACCTTTAACAGTAAGCTTTTCGGGGTTTTATATTTTTTACTTTAAAATCAGCTTTTCAGGTTCTTATCTTTTTTTAGCTAATTCAAGTCTTCTGTTACTTCTATATCTAAGATATGAATTAATAATCGGCTTTTCGATAATTCTCTTCAAGACAATCTGAATTTCTTCATGCTTTGCCAGCGGGCGCACGAGCACGGAATAAACTCCTGCCCTGTTAGCACCCCATATATCGGTAAAGATCTGGTCTCCAACAAAAAATGTATCCTTCTTTGTGGTACCCATCTTTCTCATTCCTTCCTGATAGCCGCATTTCTTTGGCTTTCCGGCCTTATAAACGTAATCCGTTTCCATTGCATCGGCAAAAGGCTTCACACGATAATCTTTATTATTGGAAATAAGACAGGTTTTAAACCCTATCTCATGAAGTCTTTTAAACAATTGAACAGAAGCCTCTGTCGCAGGCTCATCGTGCTCGACCAAAGTATTATCGATATCAAACATAATTCCCCTGAAACCGCGGCGATACATTTCCTCATAATCAATGTCAAAAGATCTCGTCTTAATATTGGATGGATATAAAAATTTAAACATTAATCATCTCCTGTTTATACAAATCAACTAGCTACAATGAAATAAAGCGAAATTATCAGTTAATTAACAGCATTATTTATCCGATTTAAAAATCTATAAAATTTGCCTTATTATCCGATAATTATAATTGTCTGTTTAAATTAATGAGCTCGATTGCACCCAAAGCACAGTCATAACCCTTATTTCCGGCCTTTGTACCTGCTCTCTCAACAGCCTGCTCAATTGTATCGGTGGTTAAAATACCGAACATACAAGGTACGCCTGTATTGAGTGATACGGTGGCAATCCCCTTTGAAACCTCAGCACATACATAATCATAATGTGATGTAGCGCCTCTTATAACCGCTCCGAGGCAGATAATTGCATCATATTTTCCACTCTCGGCAAGCTTCTTAGTAATAACAGGAATCTCGAAAGCACCTGGAACCCATACCAATGTGATATCATCATCATTAATATTGTGACGAACCAAACCATCCTGAGCTCCGCCAACAAGCTTAGAAACTATAAATTCATTAAATCTTGCAGCTACAATAGCAACCTTCGCGTTCTCACCTACAACTTTTCCTTCTATAACATTCATTTTCTTTTCCTCCATAATATTTATAATTTAATATTTATAATCTAAATGCAGTATATGCATTTTAGGTCTTTATTTATTATTGTATATCTCCGGGATATTTACATATCTTCGGAATATCTACTCATCCGGAGTTTTTTATTAAACCCGGAAATTTTAATTATTAACGGGATTTTTACTCATCTCCTGGATTTTTACTCATCTCTGAGATTTTTACTCATCTCCTGGATTTTTACTCATCTCTGGGATTTTTACTCATCTCCAAGATTGTTTAAAATATGTCCCATCTTCTGCTGTTTGGTTCTAAGGTAGAAAATATCATATTTACTTGGCTCGATTTCAATCGGAACTCTCTCAACAATTGACAAATTAAAGCCTTCCAGGCCGTAAATCTTTGCCGGATTATTAGTAATAAGCCTGAGCTCATGAATTCCGAGATCAACTAAAATTTGTGTACCCGTTGTATAGTCTCTCGCATCCTCGGGGAAGCCA
>JAILOA010000056.1 GCA_024691065.1 Lachnospiraceae bacterium
CTTATATGCGTCAGAAACATCGGACTGCCGGAGCTTTATGAAACCCGTGTAAATCACACAATTGAGCATTTAAGGGAGGAACTTCCTCTTATTACAACGCTCGAAATTTACAAAAAATGGAGTAACATATGATGATGACTAATCTGAAAAATTTAACTAATCATAATACAAAAAATAGTAACTCAAAACTCCCACAAACCCCTGTATTTCTTATATTGCTTGCTTTTGTTATATGTGTAAGCGGTTTAACCCTCACAGGTTGCAAGTCACGAAATAAAAATAATTTGGAAAATACAGTGTTCGGTGTGGAAGATTTTACCGGTAAGAAAATCGGTGTTCAGCTCGGTACAACCGGTGATATATATGCTTCGGACTATGAGGACAAGAAGACCAAAACTGTAGTGGAGCGTTACAACAAGGGCGCGGACGCTATTTCATCCCTGGTGCAGGGCAAGATTGATTGCGTGATTATAGATGAAGAGCCCGCAAAGGCTTACATTAGCAACAATCCTACGCTGATGATTTTAGATGAGCCGATGGCTGTCGAGGATTATGCTGCCGTAATCGATAAGGATAATAACGAACTGCTTTCTTCGGTAAATGCAGCGCTTGAAGAATTGCAGGCTGAGGGAATCGTCAACAAAATTGTAAATAATTACATAGCTGACGAGAAAACCGGTGAAACTACCGAATTTCATTATGAGCAGACGGTGACAAAGGGGGAGGAGCTGCATGTATCGACTAATGCCACATTTCCGCCTTATGAATACTACGAAAATGGCGAAATCGTTGGTATTGAGATTGATCTTGCAAAGGCAATCGCAGACAAGCTTAATCGTGTGCTGGTGATTGATGATATTGAATTTGATGCGATTATAAATGCAGTCGACTCCGGAAAGACTGACATAGGTATGGCCGGTTTTACCGTGACGGAAGAGCGAAAAGAGCAGATTTCATTTTCAACTACTTATGCTACATCAAAGCAGGTGATAATTGTTAGGGATAATGATAGTAATGCCGGTAAAAGTAGCATTAAGGAGAGGTTTAAATCCGTATTTGTGGAGGAGGGGCGTTGGAAGTTTCTGGTTCAGGGACTTTTGCATACGATTCTCATCACATTTTGCTCATTGATAATAGGTTCGATACTTGGATTTTTGATTGCGTTGATTCGTGTAACCTACGATATGAACGGTACATTTAAAGTGCCAAATATTTTAGTTAGAATTTACGTAACGATTATCCGTGGTACGCCGATGATGGTGCAGCTTTTGATAATATATTTTGTTATATTTGCGTCGGTTGACATCAATAAAATTGTGGTGGCAATCATAGCATTTGGAATCAATTCGTCGGCATATCTTTCGGAGGTTATAAGGTCCGGCATTATGTCGATTCCTAAGGGGCAGTTCGAGGCCGGAAAGAGCCTGGGAATCAGTTTCTTTTCATTGATGATTCATATAATTTTGCCACAGGCAATTAAAAATGTATTGCCGGCCATCGGTAACGAATTTATTTCGCTTTTAAAGGAAACATCGATTTCGGGTTATATAGGATTGCTTGATTTGACGCGTGGCGGCGACATTATCCGTGGCGTGACCTATGAATCCTTTATTCCACTTATTACGGTAGCAATCATTTATTTGATAATGGTGCTGATTTTAACCCGCGCCGTGAAACGTATGGAGAATTATCTCAAGAAGAACGAGAGATGAGATATACAAAAGTGCAACGGGGACCATAAAAAACATAAACAAAATCACACAGATAGGGGCATGTATAATGAGTCAGATTAATAAAACTAAGAATAATGAAATTAAGAATAATAAAAATAAGAATAATAAAACCAGGAATAATGAAATTGAGAATAATAAAACCAGGAACAATTTAATTAAGAATAATAAAACTAAGAATAATAAGTTTAAGAAAAATAAACTTAAAAAGAATAGTTCTCAAAAATCAGACAAAAGAACAAGAAAAACAAAGAAAAATCGTGAAAATAAAGTTCTGAAGATTCCAAAAAGATTTAGCATTAAAATCAGGAAAAAGAACAAAAATGATTTTGTAGAGAGAATCAGCAATAAAACAGATGAAATCATTATGACTGTCAGAGGATTGAAGAAAAGCTTTGGTGACAATAATGTTCTTAAGGGTATTGATTTGGACGTTTACCGTGGTGAGGTTATTTCTATTATCGGACCGTCAGGATGCGGTAAATCTACGTTTATAAGATCTCTTAATATGATGGAGATTCCTACTGAAGGGTCTATTAAATTTGAGGGAATTGAGATTACCGATCTGGATGTTGCAGAACTTA
>JAILOA010000070.1 GCA_024691065.1 Lachnospiraceae bacterium
TCAGATGATTGACAGCTACGAAGAAACCGTGGAAACAGCATCAGAAGAGCAGAATCAGAAGGCAAGGTTATCATTTATAACTGTACTTATTATGACTATTGTGCTCTTCATACTCGGAACCATCGGTTCGCTTGCACTTTCGAAGAAGATAGTGAAGCCTATAGAGTTGATGACTAAGAATGTGAAGGAAATTTCAGGTAAGAATTTTGATTTCGAAATGACTGAGGATTACCGAACAGGCGATGAAATCGAGGTTCTGGCGGAGGCATTTACGGAGTTAAATAACAGGACCAAGAAATACATCAGTGAGATTACAACAATCACTGCAGAGAAAGAGAGAATCGGTACAGAACTCTCACTTGCAAATAAGATTCAGTCGAGTATGCTTCCGAATGTATTCCCGCCATTCCCTGAGAGGGATGAGTTTGATATATATGCTATGATGATTCCTGCAAAGGAGGTCGGTGGTGACTTCTACGACTTCTTCCTTATTGATGATGATCATCTCGGTCTTGTAATTGCGGACGTTTCCGGTAAGGGTATTCCGGCTGCGTTATTTATGATGATGTCAAAGATTCTTATGAATGACTATACCATGATGGGCAATTCACCTAAGGAGGTTCTTGAAAAAGTTAATGACATTATCTGCAGTAAGAATGAGCAGGAAATGTTTGTAACGGTTTGGCTTGGTATTCTTACTATTTCCGAGGGCATACTTGTTGCTTCAAATGCAGGACATGAGTATCCTATTTTTAAAAGGAATGGTGAACCTTACGAGCTTATCAAGGATAAACATGGCTTCGTTATAGGTGGTATGGAAGGTATGCCTTATAAGGAGTATGATATCCAGATGAATAAGGGAGATGTTCTCTTCCTCTACACAGACGGTGTTGCAGAGGCTACCAACATTAATAATGAACTTTATGGTACCGAGAGATTGGTTGATGCACTTAATGAAACCAAGTCTGACAATCCGAAGGAGATATTGAGGCATGTTAAGGACTCGGTTGATGTCTTTGTAGGTAAGGCACCGCAGTTTGACGACCTTACGATGATGTGTATCGAGATTAGGTAGAGGATTGATGTTTGGATAAATGTTTCGAAGGCTTTTATAATGTTACGGATGTGATGTTGTGGTTGATTTTGATTAATCCGGGTGTTTTGAAAGTTATAAATGTAAGGTTGTTTTAATGCAGTAAGAGAAATCCCTCACCTCTAAGCCGTGAAAAGGCGCAGGCGGTGAGATTTCAATGTACGAAGCGCCCTGCGTTATAAGCAAGTAGCGATGCGGATTAAAGAATATTATTAACAATTGAAATTTCTAAGTATATGGAGATGAGTTGTTGTCTGACAATTCATCTCCATTTTGACACAATGGGGAAAATAGTTATCTCATGTGTGACAGATTGAGAAATTTTTAAAAAATAAATACCACAAAATATTGTATTTAATGTTGACACCTTATTCTATATATGGTAGTATTGATATCAGTTCGATTGAGGTCGTAACTGCCGATATTACTTGTTATTGCCTATGAAATAGGGTGATAATGAAGTATTTTTTTTACTTATTTATTGCCGGGAGGGCGGTAATTAAAGGCTTTGTTATTGCCGGAAAGGCGGTAATTAAAGGTTTTTGTTATTGCCGGGAGGGCGGTAATTAAAGACTTTGTTATTGCCGGGAAGGGCGGTAAATAAAGTAGTATATGTTATTCTATGGAGGATGCAAATGAAAATTATTAAAAGAAGCGGCTCAGAGGTTATATTTGACATTTCTAAAATTACAGCTGCTATAACAAAGGCAAATAAAGAAGTTCCGGAGCCTGAAAGACTTACCAGGGAACAGATTTTAGAGATTTCCGAAAATGTAGAAAAAATGTGTTCGGATCTCGGACGTTCTGCTAACGTGGAGGAAATCCAGGATATGGTCGAAGACGGGATAATGGGGACGAAACATTTTTCTGTTGCAAGAAAATATATCACATATCGTTATACAAGACAGTTGGTTCGTAAGTCAAACTCTACGGATGACCAGATTATGAGCCTTTTGGAGTGCAATAACGAAGAGGTTAAGCAGGAAAATTCCAATAAGAATCCTACCGTAAACAGTGTTCAGAGAGATTATATGGCAGGTGAGGTAAGTAAGGATATTACAAAGCGTTTCCTGCTTCCTGCGGATATAGTAAAGGCACATGAAGATGGTATAATACATTTTCATGATTCTGATTATTTCGCTCAGCATATGCATAACTGCTGTCTAGTAAACCTTGAGGATATGCTTCAGAATGGTACCGTTATCAGCGAGACCATGATCGAAAAGCCAAAGAGCTTCTCAACCGCTTGTAATATCGCAACTCAGATTATTGCGCAGATTGCGAGTTCACAGTACGGAGGACAAAGCATTTCGCTTTCGCATCTTGCTCCGTTTGTTGAGGTTAGCCGTCAGAAGTTCAAGAAGGTTGTTCGTCAGGAATTTGAGGCTGCAGGCATTAATCCTACCGATGAGCAGGTTGATCTGGTAGCAGAGCAGCGTGTGCGTGAGGAGATTAACCGTGGTGTTCAGATGATTCAGTATCAGGTTATTACACTGATGACCACCAACGGACAGGCTCCGTTTGTAACTGTATTTATGTATCTGGATGAGGTTCCTGAGGGCAGAACCCGTGATGACCTTGCGATGGTTATCGAGGAAATGCTTCACCAGAGAATTAAGGGTGTTAAGAATGAAAAGGGTGTCTATATTACACCTGCATTTCCTAAGCTTATATATGTTCTCGAGGAGGACAATATTACCGAAGGCAGTAAATACTTTGAGATAACCAAGCTTGCGGCTCAGTGTACCGCTAAGAGAATGGTTCCTGATTATATTTCCGAGAAGGTTATGAAGAACCTTAAGAAGGGCGATGTATATACCTGTATGGGTTGCCGTTCATTCCTTACACCGGACAGGACAACCGCAAATCATGCAAATGCGCTCAACTACGAAGAGGGCAAGCATAAGTATTACGGTCGTTTCAATCAGGGTGTTGTTACCGTTAATCTTGTGGATATCGCTTGTTCTTCAGGCGGAGATTATGATCGTTTCTGGGAGATTTTCGACGAGAGAATGAAGCTTTGTAAGCGTGCTCTTATGTGTAGACATGAGCGTCTGAAGGGTACTCTTTCGGATGTAGCGCCTATTCTTTGGCAGTATGGTGCCCTTGCAAGACTTAAGAAGGGCGAAACCATCGATAGGCTCCTCTTTGACGGATATTCAACCATTTCACTCGGTTATGCCGGACTTTGCGAATGTACCAGATATATGACGGGACATTCACATACAGATCCTGCGGCTACTCCATTTGCGTTGGAGGTTATGAAGAAACTCAATGCCTATTGTAACGAGTGGAAGATGGAGACTGACATTGACTTTTCCATCTACGGTACACCGCTTGAGTCAACCACCTACAAGTTTGCTAAATGCTTGCAGAAGCGTTTTGGAATTATTGAAAATGTAACCGACAAGAATTACATTACCAATAGTTATCACGTACATGTAACAGAGAAAATCGATGCATTTGAAAAGCTTAAGTTCGAATCCCAGTTCCAGGAGCTTTCACCGGGTGGTGCAATTAGCTATGTAGAAGTTCCTGAGATGAATAATAATATTGAGCTCGGCATACATGATATTATCGTAAATGTATTGCATAACCGAAATTACCGCCTCAATATTATTATTCATCTCAGGAACTTCTACATAGCTAATTGCACCACCCGGTGAAAGCTCCTGGAACTGGGATTCGAACTTAAGCTTTT
>JAILOA010000105.1 GCA_024691065.1 Lachnospiraceae bacterium
GATACCTTTTTTTTTCTTAAATTTTAGATACCTATTTGTGGAATACGAAAATCACATTAATCTCCCGGCCAATACTATAGTTATCTTCTTAGATTAATCAAAACCACAACATTAAAAACTATGATATTAAAATCTACGACAATAAAAACTAAATAAATATATCTCATTCTACCAAAAAAACTCTAATCAGGCAAGAAAAAAGGAGCCCTTTTAAGGACTCCTTAATGATATTTATAAAACATATTTAGTAAACTTCCGATGATTATTATCAGGTGTTACTTAATAATTACTCTGCACTGGTAGTTGTAGTAGTTGCACCATTATTGATTACTTCCTGTAAAATATCAAGCTCAGCTCTTAAATCATCTGTCTTATCAGGATCAATTTTTGAAGTCATACCAACAACACCAAATGTTAATCCACTACATGATTCAATCATTAAAGGCATTTCATCTGCTCTGTCGGTTGATTTGATATAAGCGCTCATACCGGCACCCATACTTGCGAAAATAATAATTGTAATGATACCAAAGATAATTGAAAATACACCGGTAATCTTACCACCTTTTCCTTTTAAACCTTCAGTAATCTTAGATGCCTTTGAACCAAGGATAATTGCAATAATACCAAAAATCAATGAAACCAAACCACTACCTACTCCGAAAACTGCTCCAAGTATAATAGAAACTAAAATTCCGATTACACCGAGGGCAACTGCAGCACCTGCAGGACTCTTCTTTACCATTCCATTCTCATCCATTTTAAATTCCTCCTAGAATTATAAAAAAATTAATATTTGCACATAATCATCATTCGAAGTAACATCCAAATATAAAAATATATTTATATGAGCATAAGAAATATGCCAAATAGTAGGATAAATATATCAATATATCAAAACATCAATCCTTTTGATGAATACAGTTTGTGATTATATCACATATTAATTATTATGGCAAATAAATTTAATTTTTATTGTGGCAAAAGTGAATTTTATGCATTTTTATTAAGAACGCCACCCATAGAATACAAAAGTTACGGGGAGAATATTTACAAATAATCCCACCTGCAATTTTTAAAAATTCTTTTAATGGATTATTAAATATGTTATTATAATTGAAGTATTCCCGAGTTAATATAGAACGGGGAAATAGGGATTTGGACTTACATTCCCCCAAGTGAATATTTGATGAGAAATCGGGATTTAGACTTGAATTTCCCGAAGTAAACATTTAATGAGAAATCGGGATTTGGACTTATGTTATCATGAGAGGAAAATGCTATGAATATCGAAACAAAGTTAGAACTTCTTAGAAATAAAATGAAAACCGAAAATATAGATTTATTATATGTAACCACAGCCGATGAGCACTGCTCCGAATATATTCCGGAGGATTGCAAGGAAAGAGAATACATCTCAGGTTTCACGGGCTCTAACGGTGATTTTATAATCACCGAAAATGAAGCTATCCTTTGGACTGATGGAAGATATTTTCTGCAAGCGGACGAGGAATTGTCCGGCACAGAAATCAAGCTTTATAAAATGGGCATCCCGGGCTTTCCGAAGGTTATGGAATATATAGTTGGTAAATATAACGAATACTTAGAGAAAACTGAAACTCCCGGGGGCAATGATTCCGATATTTCGGCGGCATCAGAAAGCTCAAAAGTTTCGGGAAACAGCGAAAGCTCCGGAAAATCACCGGAAAACACTGCATTTACAGTTGCATTTAATTCTAAGTTAGTACCGGCGGAATTTTTGTGGACCCTGAAGCAGAATCTAAATAAAACAGGCAATAATTTTAACATAGTAAATTCGAACCTGATTTCCGATCTTTGGGCCAAAGACAAAGACAATCCGAAGCCTGATTCCTATGCATTTCCGGCATATGAATTCGAAACAAAATACTGTGGTGAGCCGAGAAGCGAAAAACTTGGACGGGTACGCACGGAAATGAAAAAGGTGGGTGCTTCCCATCATATCATTTCATCATTGGATGACATAAATTGGCTTCTAAATATCCGCGGCTGTGACATAAAGCATAACCCGGTGGTCCAAAGCTTCGTAATTATGAGCGAGGATAGCTGCAAGCTGTTTATAAATCCCGGTTGTATTAATGATGATTTGAAATTTCAACTTAGCATTGATAATATCGAGATTTATCCTTACGATGAGTTTTATTCTTATCTCAGAAATATAACCTCCGCAGATAGAGCTACGTTAGATAACAAATCTTCGGAAACCGTTCCGGACAATAACGACTACCCGAATTCCGCGCCGGACGAAAAAAACTCTTCGGAATCAGTACCTGACGAGGAAAACTCTTCGGAATCCGCACCGGACGAAAAAAACTCTTCGGAATCCGCGCCGGAAAAGAACAATGCTTTGGAAACCGCGCCTGTAGAAAACAACCAACACTTCTTCGAAACATCCGATTCCACAAACAATTCCGAAAAAGTTACGAGAATTCTTCTGGATATGAAAAATGTAAATGCAGAAATTTTAAACAGCATTATCGATAAAAAACTTATTTTCAACAGTCCTAATCCGGAAGTTTTAATGAAGGCCGTTAAAAACGAA
>JAILOA010000119.1 GCA_024691065.1 Lachnospiraceae bacterium
ATAAAGAATGGCATTTCAGACCTTCTGTTGGTTTATAAATCTCTTCGTCAGGGAATGGGCGAAAAACTTCAGTGCAATAATACGTATACATTTAAAAATGCTCCATTTCAGGTTTAGATAATGCCTCCATTGTATCATCTATATACCTGATAGGAGCATTTTTAAATGTATATGCCGTGTTGCACTGAAGTTTTTCAGCCATTCCCTGACGAAGAGATTTATAAACCAACAGAAGGTCTGAAATGCCATTCTTTATATCTTCCGACACACGAAGCCTTTTTTCTCCGCTATCACTTCTCTTTCCGAAAATGGCACTGAACAATGTATTTCTCTTATTGAAATATGTCTTTGATGCTTCTCTGACTTCAAGTATCTTCCTGGTTATATCATCAGGAGTGTAACCACTGTAATTATTATTTTCAAACATTAATATACATTCATTTAATGACTTTTCCATATTTCTGAACAATGTAGTTCCCACTTTTCCGATTTCATTTTTTGCTTTGTCAGGATTTTTTTCATCATAATCAGGATGTGTTTTTAAAAGCTTATCTTGTGCATACTTAAGCTCTGAAATTATTTTCTTAACACCGTAATTATAAATATCATAATTATGCTTAAGCTCTTTCATTTCTTCATCAGGCAATGATACAAGTATATTGTCATTATTTGCTATTTTATTGGAGGATCCAAATGTAATGTTTCTGGCAGTGATTGTTCCCTTTCCTGCAGCAAGCATCTTGAATAACTCAACCTCGTAACAATGCTCCCTTGTGGCTTTGTCCTGAACACCTTCATATTTTTTACCCCACAACTCTTCAGCTGTTTTTCCGTCTATCAGAAGTGCATCCTTCTTTTCTATACCTGCTCTGGTAAGGAGATTACGATAATTCTCATCTAAGAATGTATTCATGGTTTTTGAAATCATCGTCATACCGGTATAATCACTGTTCGGAAGTTTTTCTTCACTGTTAACAAAGTTTATTACATCTTCCGCATTATCACCCAGATTAAGAAGAGGTTGCTTCAATTCATTCATATTAAGGTCCTTCAAAAAGCCTTTGAGTAATGATTCATTACTTAGATTATCTACCTCTTTCTTAGCTTCTTTTATAATTCTTTGTTCATATTCCTTAAACTGCTTCTTGAATGTTTTAATATCTTTTCCGTTAAGATATTTCATAAATGTTTTTAATTCAATTTTAGGAAGATCTTTGTACTTTTCGTTAAATTTTCCGTCCTCATCATAAATTCCATTAAACATTTTTACCTGTTCGGAATATGTTGCATTGATATCTCCTGTTTCTCTTATCACCGTATTTAAATCTTTTCCGGCATACTTATTAAACAGGTTCGCGCAAACAGATCTGTTCACTGCATTTGATATAAAATTAGTGAATAATTTTGTGGTTTCGGTCGGTTCATACGGCTTAAAATATCCGGCGTCTATAAATGAGAATACTTCATGCATCTGCGCCAGTGAATTCATCATTTCAGCTTTATTTTCTGTACCCATCAAATCTTCCGACACCTGGATTCCGTCAAGATTTAACGTATTACCAAAAATACTTGGAATCTCCTGTTTAATATCCGATATCAGGCCTTTAACCAACAGAAGCTCCTCGGCATGCTTTTCTACTTCATTTGGTTTATCGTAATTTATTTTTGGAAGCTTATATTTTTTAATCTCATTTGTAGCTTTGAGCAATATATTGTTCCAAATACCAACTGACTCCTTATATACCTCTGTATTATCAGCTCTCCTTGTCGGATGATTTTCACAAAAATCGGCAAACTCACGAATCCATTCCTTATTATCCGAAAAATGTGCTATATTACTTATACTTACACCATCCTTGGTTCCCAGAACCCACATATTGAAAATGTTTAAAAATGCAGTATCACGGCTTATATCGTCTACATTTCTGATTTTTTCTATCAGTTCTTCTTCCCAAAGACTCATTGACTTTTTTATAACTTTATCTGTAGCTTCTTTTCCGATGTAATCGTGAGTATCATAACGATATTCTTTATACTTCTCAGCTAATTCAGGATCATTTAAATCCCTGCTCAAAACATTTCCGTCTTTATCTCTTTTAATATTTAATAACCATCCATAAGACTTCGAGGAAGCTCTTTTGATTCTGTTTACGGAATTAATTTTTGCACTCATTTTATTTTTGTTTTTTTCCGTATTTAAAATGTATTGCTCCTTGTTTTCTCTTGCCAACCTTAGCATGTCAACATTTCTGGCATCTTCAACCAGTTTATTTCCTGTGTTATCAATCCATTCTTTAATTGTAATTGGTGGATTATACTCTCCTTTAATATTTGTAATAAAAACAGGATTTATCTCAGCTGTAAGATAATTTTCAGGATATCCGGCATTCTTTAAAAAGCGTCCTTCTGCCAGTTCCTTGTATCTGGATATTTTTGCTTTTTTAAGTTCAGTATAAAATTGTCCTTCTACTTCTTCATCGGTAATTATTTTATTTTTATCATCATTTATATTGGCAATCTGATTTTTAAATACAGTAATTACTGAATCATCCGAAGTAGCATCATAATTTTGGCAAAATTTATTTATTTCATCAGGTGTTTTGTAACCCAAATATTTTGCGACATCTGACATTTTAGTTTCTTTGTTAATTTTAAAAGATTCTGCAATTTCCTCATCAATATTAAGATCATTACAATACTCATCCTGTAAAATTGTTGTTCCGAATGAACCCAATGAATGCAGCTTACTATTGTTATAATCGTTATGCTTTGCATAATATAAAGCTTTTGCTTCTCTTATTTTCTGATCCTCCGTATCCGGAAGTGTTTTATATATTTTATTATAATCCGAAATGCTGTCGGTATAAACCTGTGCTCTCATTGAAAAATATTTATCCAATAATTTTCCGACAGTTGCTTCGGACTTATTATGAACATAATCTGCTTTAAATTTATCTTGGAGTTCATCAATCTTATCAAGTATTACATCCGGTATTTTTATATTTTGAATGTTATTCTTAGCATCTTTTTCTTCGCTCGGATATCTGGAAATCATTAAATAATAACTCTCTATATTTACCAAAAATTCCATCTTATCCTCAGGCTTTTCGATACCGTTATACATTTCCTCAATCTTTTCAGCCTGCTGCTCAGGAGAACCTGTAAAGTCATAATATTCTATATCCTCTACTTTTTCTCTAAGCGGAGTAAATCCTTCAATTTCATTTTCTTCTTCATCATCGACATCGCTATAATCGCTTTCGTCATCGCTTTCATAGTCATTATATTTTTGAGAATTTGCATCATCCTTTACTAACTCAGGGCGATTATCTACAATCCCCTCGGCTATTTTTTCTCCCGCAAAGCCATCCTGAATAACCCTCTCCTTATGAAGTGTATCCAATCGCTTGATTAAAACAGCCTTTGATAAGACTGTCATATTATTTATATTCTTATCCAAATAATTCTGTACTTTGTTAATATCTCCTGAATTACGGATTTCCACCGGAAGTAATTGATTATCCTTAAGCTCCCATGAATTTGGGTCTACATCCATAAGCACAAGAAAGCCCCTTGTACGCTCTTCATCGGTCTTATAGGAATTAAAATTCTTCTCCCAATCCTTGACTGCAGGATTTTCGGCATTCTTTGGTGATCTGTCAATATGCTCGAATGCAAGAACCCTGAAATCCTCCCTGGTAAGCTTTACCCTGAAATTAAGTGGATTAACAATCGGCTCTTCGTTGATTATGTTAGGATTTGGGCCTTTGCTTCCCTTCTGAGCATTGCTATTGATGTTATTAATTGTGTTGTTGTCTGATTCTCTCATTTTAGATATCCTCCTAAATAAAGTGTCTCATATTTTACACGCGTTAAACATAGGTATTTTACCACCAATTAAGCGTATTTACTACTTGTTTTTAAATTTTGGTAAATTTTCGTAAATTTTTACCTTTATTGTTTTTGATTGTTATTAAGCATTAGTTTTGATGCTTTCGAAAAGCCCTGACCGGACTTTTGTAAACATAAAAACTATCATATAACTAACTATAGCATACTATGAGTTACAAATGCGTAACACGTAGGAAAAAAATGTTCCGGATGTGTACTGAAACTTCAAAAACGCCCGATTTTCGCTTACGCTCCGGGTGGGAAGTACGCTCCGGCAGCATAAAAATCCCCCTGTTTAAGGGCTTAAGTTTCCTTAAGTCTCTTAAACAGGGGGATATGTAATCTGTAAATTATTTGCCCGGCTGTACCGGCTTATTCTTCGGTTCTTTCTTCATTTCCGGTATCGTCGGTTTAACAGCATCCTACTTACCCGGCTGCACCGGCTTATTCTTCGGTTCTTTCTTCATTTCCGGTATCGTTGGTTTAATCTCATCCTACTTGCCCGGCTGTACCGGCTTACCTACCGTGCCTGCCTTGATTTCCGGCACCTTTGGACTGTTCAAATCATTTACCTTCTCTGATACCTTTACGGTTTCCTTTGAAAGATCCTTCTTTGCGCTGTCCTGAGCCTGCTTTGTAAGGGTTTTCACA
>JAILOA010000158.1 GCA_024691065.1 Lachnospiraceae bacterium
TAGGTAAGCTTGCCATCTATGGTTTTTTCGCCCAATGTCTCGGATGAAACCACAACCTTCATACCTTTGTCAAGTTTTCCGACCTCGAATTGATCAACAGAAGATGAGATTTTATATTCACTGTTATCCTGAACCGATATCAATGTATCGCCCTTGTAGGTATCCCCTTCTCTAGCAGTGACCGAAGTGACAATTCCATCGCAAGGAGCGGTAATTACCGCACTTTTCTTTTGGCGTTTAAGTTTTTTTAGCTGTAATTTAAAGCCTATATTGCTGGTTGATGCATCAATTTTTCCGGATTTAACGGCATCTTCGCTATCATCTATAGCCTTTTCGCCTTCGCGTTTTGCATCATCAACGGCTTCACGATTTTTTTCAATTTCATTCTTACAGTTATTAGCAGATTCTAGATATGTATTCTTCTCGGTTTTTTTGCTTTCTGCCTTCGCCTTATAATCCCCCTCTTTTTTCTGAAGCTCGGATAGCTTATTTTGAGCATCTTCAAGGGCATATTTATTTTCACTTAAAGCATCCTGTGTCTCTTCAATCTGTTTATTAATGGAATTCAATGTATTTTTCGCGGTTGTAAGTTCATCGCTTGCAGTATTCACATTGGCAGTAAGTTGTGACTTAAGTGTCGGATTTTCCTCAAATTTATCCTCGGAGGCGTCTAATTTTTCTTTGGCTTCAGCAAGGGCTGTTTCTTTTGAGCTTACAGTACTTGCTGCAGTTTCCTGCTGGCGCTGAAGAGACGTAAGTGTGCGTTCATAATTTCTGCCTTCTTCATTTAATTTCTTGATTGATGCCTGAAGTTTTTCTACATCTTTTTTTGCGAATTCATATTTCTTTTCAAATTTTTTCTGATCCTTTTTTGCAGCCTTCTGTTTCTCTGTATTTTCTTTATAATCCTTTTCGGATTTTTGTAATTCATCCTCAGCTCTTTCGATGGAAATATCAGCGTTTTTGCTGGTTGTTTCATAATTTCTGTTATTTGCTTCGGAGGAAAGAGAATTCTTTTTTGTAGCGGCCTCCATCTCCTTTGTGGTCTTATAAATTTCATCCTCAACCGCTGAATCATCGATTACTGCAAGGACATCGCCTTTCTTTACGGTGTCTCCAACCTTAGCATTAAGCTTGGTGATAGTGGCATCGGTGACATCGGATTGCAGATTGTATGTATCCTTGCCGCTTACATAACCTGTTATATCAACGGTTTCTTTAAGATCCATTTTTTTGACAAATGCTTTCTCCGTGGAAGGTATCGCGGATGGTATATAAGTATGTGATCTTTTATATAGAATTGCCATTATCACAATTGCGAAAACGGCTACGGCTGCAATTATAGAAATTATTACTATTTTCACTATTTTTTTTACGTTAATTTTCTTCTTTTTTTCCATATTATTTTCTTTTTTCATTTTTAACCTCTTTTCCATGTTTCTAGATTTATGGCTACTTATTCATTAAACTTTTCCAAATCCAAATTCTTATCTAATCTCGCTTTAAGCAAGGTTGCAGTAATGTTTCCGGTTATGTTTGACACAGCAACGAACATATATATGTTTTCATAAAGTCCTCCGTTTCTATAGAAGTATGTAACAGTTCATCAGTTAGAATCAAAATCACGATTTGAAATATAATAGTAGTGTATCACATTTGAGACAAAAAAAATATATAAAATTCCAAAAGTCAAAAAAAAGTCAGATGGTTCATAATAAAGGAGTGAAGCGGACTAAATAGTTTTACTTAAAAAATAAACAAAAATAAACACGAATTAGGCAACTTGTCGTTAACATATATTTTTTTTGATATAATAATACCTATATTTTTGCGTCGTTTTTTTTCTATATTTAATTATATATTGTTATATGTTTAATTTCGACGTATATATTCATTATATGATGAAAGGGGCGATTTTATGCTAAGAAGAACAAAAAAATCTGCAATTGCTTCGGTGTTATCGGTAAGTCTGTTATTTTCCGGAAATGTAATTTTCCCGGGCAGTGATATTGAAGTCGAAGCTAAAAGTACGGGAATTACATTTTCCGAGGATGATGACACTTTGGTGGTAAAAAATGATATGAAACAAACGGGCTCTGATTTATTGAGTGATTATTATTATGACGATGAACCACCTACAATAACTAATTTTTACGTGGTCGAAAAGACAGCCGAGTATTTTACGGTTTCATGTTATGTAGAAGATGATTATGATGATATCTCGGAAGTAGAATTTGAAACATATGTTGAAGGTGAAAATCCAATAACTGAAACAGTAACGGTAAATAACGGAATAGCAGAATATACGGTTTATATAGAAGATTTTGATGATGAAACAGGTCCATATACGATAAATGCGAGTGCGTGGGATTCTGAAGGTAATGGGTATACTGATTTAATAGATAACATAAATGTTTATTCTATATATGATTGTCCTTTGGTTGATATAGGTGATTCTTTTATTGCAACAATAGAAAATTATGAAGGCGCATTATCTTCTTACGCAGATGGCGTGCATGTTGAAACAAAAGATACCAGTGATGAATATCAGCAGTGGTATTTCGAAAAAAAAGATGATGGTAGTTATACAATAATGAATGTAGGGGATGAAGGATATCTTGGAGTAGAGGATAGTGACCCGGGTGAAGGAGAAGAAGTCATCACACTTGATATAATCAATCAAACAACAAAGTGGGATATTTTTCAGAATGAGTTCAATGAGTACTTTTTAAACATTTCGTTTTCCGATACTAAAGTATTAGGTGCATTAGATAATAAAGCTTGTTTGTTAGCCTATGATGAAACAAGTGACAGTCAGTTTTTTGAAATAAATGAAATATCAGCCAATAGCAGCAGTACTGAAAAACCGGAAACAACTAAAAAACCAAGTACAACCGAAAAACCAAGTTCTACTAAAAAACCGAGTGTAACAGAAAAGCCAAGTTCTACTAAAAAGCCAAGCGCAACAGAAAAGCCAAGTTCTACTAAAAAGCCAAGCGCAACAGAAAAGCCTAGTTCAACTGCAAAGCCAAGTGCAACAGAAAAGCCTAGTTCAACTACAAAGCCTGGTTCAACTGCAACATCGACTGCAAAGCCAAGTTCAACTGCAAAGCCAAGTTCAACTACAAAACCAAGTTCAACTGCAAAACCAAGTTCTACATCGAGTAGTTCAAGCAGCTCAAGTAGTTCCGGTCCCCGATTATATCTCAAAGTAAAAAATATCAGATTAAGTTATATTAGAGGAAAAATGATTATCAGATGGTTCAAGGCAAGAAATGCTAACCGATATTTAGTATATTTATACGGAAAAGAAGGAACCAGATATAGATTTATTAGACGTAGAGATGTAAATGGTAAGTATAACGTTTGGAGTTTTAAATGTAGAAGGAGACATATTGATTATAGGATAAAAATAATAGGTTTAAACGATAAATATAAGAAAAAAGGTGTGGTAGTGAAAGATCTTCATTTGGTTAGACTATAATATTATTCTAAGTATGAAATGACTTAGATATATTATGTGAAAATACTTAAAAGATAAAATAGATGCGAGTATGGCAATTAGCGTATTCGCATCTGTTTTTTTGAAAAAAATGGTTCGAAAGTGGACAAATCTCTCGAATTGAAAACCTCGAATCTCTCGAATTGAATACTTCGAATCTCACGAATCGTGATTGACAATCCCATAGAAATCAGTGTATCCTATAGGAAATACAATTTAAGATGAAAATGCTTGTTTTACAGAGAAGTGACGTGAATTATGAAAAATATAATACGTAAAACCACGGCGGTAGTATTTAATAATTTACAAATAGGATTATTATTTTTAAAAAGAAAAGAAAGAATATATGTTTGAGAATATTAGATTTAAATATGAATTCAGGGATTATCAAAAGAGAATTTTAGATAATATGGAATATATCTTCGAGGATAATAAACTTCATATTTCTGCGGCGCCGGGAGCGGGTAAAACCATCCTGGGGCTTGAGGTTGTGCGGCGTCTTGGGAAAAAGGCGCTTATTTTAGTGCCTACGATTAATTTGAGAAACCAGTGGAAGGACCGCTTCTTTGGGGAATTTGTGGAGGCCCCGGGTTCTGCGATGGATTCAAATCAGATGCAGAGTAATCCAAGCTCCGGAATATTTACAAATCAGATGCCGAGTAACTCAGGTCAGGCAATACCTCCCAACATAAATTTTTCTACTGATATTTCGAGCCCGGGGGACATTACCTGCTCGACCTATCAGGGGCTTTATGCGGTTTTTAGTCGTGATGAAAAGCAGGCGGAATTTAAAAAATTAATCAAAATTTACAAGGATATGGGTGTGGAAACCATTTGTCTCGATGAGGCCCATCATTTGAAGCGTGAGTGGTGGAATGCATTGACGGAGTTTTTGAAGGGTATGAAAATAAAGCTTATTGCACTTACCGCAACGCCGCCTATGGATACTTCCGATATTGAATGGAAGCGGTATATCGAGCTTTGTGGACCAATCGATCAGGAAATATCCATTCCGGAAATGGTAGCAAAGAAATGCCTGTGTCCGCATCAGGATTACATTTATATATGCAAGCCAACAGATTCGGAGCTTAGGGAGATTGAAGAGGAAATAATCAGAAACCGCGAATGCATAATTAATGTACTTAGGGACAGCAGTCTGTACTTTCAAATCAAGGAACAGCCTTTGTTTAAAGCTCCTTCGGAGAATGCGAGGAAGCTTGTCAAGAACCCTGATTATTTGATGTATTTGCTTAAATATTTAACTTTTATAAGAGCAACCTGGCAGGTGGAATTTGAGGGCGACCGGGAAAAAGCAGAGCATGCATTTGACGGATGGGACAAGAATATCAGGCAATATTTTGATGAAATGTATATGGCAGAGGTTGATAGACAAACTCAATCCCAATCTAAAAATACGCAGTCAGACCCGCAAAATATCCAGGGGTATAACAGCCCTATTTTTGCGCGTTTAAAACCGGACAGATTTTTCCTGCCTCTTATGAAGGATATTTTAGAAGATAGTCCGGAGGATTATTCTGAGGATTTGAGACTTAGAATTACTGAAATTTTAACCAAAAATCATTTGATGAAAAATGAGAAAGTTTCAACTAGTCTCCTGTCTGATTATTTAAAGAAAAAGATGAGAAATACATCTTCAAAGCTTCATTCCATCGAGGAAATTGTAAGGCATGAGACAGCAAGTATTGGTAGGAATTTAAGGTGTCTGGTTTTAATGGATTATATCCGAAAGGAAGATTTAAAGAAGATTGAAACGGATGAGGCACTTACGGATCCCGGGGTTCTTACTGCATTTGAACAGCTTAGAAGGCAGGAGCATCTTGGGAACCTGGAAATGTATTTTGAGAGGCAGAGTGCCGGTAATCAGCCTGCCACAAAGAATTACAGACAGCGAATAGGAGTTCTTACGGGAAGTCTTGTGATACTTCCCGATGCGGTTATGGATGAACTTGGGAGGAGAATATGTAACGGCGGAAAGCTAAAAAATATACAAGAGCCAGGCGGTCAGCCGGTGCAAACTCAAAATATACAAGAACCAAGCGGTCAGCCGGAGCAAACTCAAAATATACAAGAGCCAGGCGGTCAGCCTGCAAATGCCTTGAATTCCGGGGTGGATGACAGGCAAATGACAACTCCCAATAATCTAACTCTGAATGCCAAGAAACTAGGCCTTACGGGCTATTCCATTTTTGAAGGAAGTGAGTCCACGAAGGACAGTATAGTAGGTGCGGTTACCGATCTTTTCAGCGAAGGAAAAGTTGAGATTTTAATCGGAACTGCGGCCCTTCTCGGAGAGGGTTGGGACGCACCGTCGGTCAATACATTGATTCTCGGAAGCAATTCCACTATGTATGTGCGTACAAATCAGATGCGTGGCAGGGCACTCAGGATTGACAGAAATCAGCCGGAAAAGGTTTCAAATATCTGGCATTTGATGGAGGCATCGGTAAGTTTTTATAAATTCGTGGATGTAAGCTTCGGTCAAAAAATTATGGAAGAAAGGTTTAATTCGATAGTTGGCCTTAGAATAGACGGGAAGGGAATTGAGAGTGGTCTTGACAGGATGCTCACCCCGGAGCATACATTTGACAATGAGGATTTATGGAACGGATGGATGATGTCCAAATCCGTTGACAGAAACAGTGTAAGAAGAGAATGGGAGGAGCTTACTGCCGTCTTTGGAATGAAGGATATCAGGGAGGTTGTCGATATTCCAAAGCAGATTTACAAGGTGCCGCTTAGAGACAGATTCAAAAAGAATGTTATTACTCCAAAACAGACGGATATATTTGCAAAGGCGTTGGTTAATGTGCTTAAAAATAAGGGATACATCAGTGAGAGCGCTGCATTTCATAAGGAGACAACCGAAACGGGAGTTAACTATTATCTGGATGCCCCTTCGGAGCGTGAGGGACGTATATTTGCGGATTGTATGAAGCAGATTGTGAGTCCTTTGTATATGCCTAAATATATGGTAACCATCGGATTGTTTTTCAAGAAATATGTTGCGGTCCCGGATTTGCTGGCCGGGAACAAGAAATCAGCGGAAGAATTTGGAAAAGCTGTCGGAAAAAAGAGCAAGCTTATTTATGTAAATACCGACGAGGGATTAAGGATTCTTTTGGAGCAAAAACTAAGACAAAGAACAGCAAGTAAAAAGAGCGTTGAACTGCTTAGGAGGCTGATATAAATTAGTTAAAAATTTATAAAAAAATAATCAACAAATAATTGTTAAAAAGTTATAAAATAACACACTTTTATCATATTTTTCAGTTGGCTATTTTTATAAGACAGCATTTAAGGGATGCAAGGGTAGAATCAAGATTCTCGGTACCGAAAGTAAGGCAAATAAAGCGCTTATCAGTAAGGTTTATAAGAAGATTAAATAAATAAAGGTTAAATAATAAGTCAAGACCCGATTGCGAGTCTTTGGCGCCGGATTCGGGGCTCAATTAGCAGGAAAATTCCTATCCGAATCCAACAGATAATGAAAATAAAAAACCGGACATATCAGATTGTTGATATGTCCGGTTTTTTTGATGCCTCTTGTAGAGCATAATATAAATTTTTTCGATTTTCGAAGTAGGAAAATATAGTTGTAAATAATAAAGACGCTCAAAATGTTGATTTTAAAAACAAATATATTCAAAAAATAAAACAGTTGACTATATAATATATAGTTTTTATAATAAATAGTAATAGATGATGAAAAATGAATCGGATATAAGGGAGATAAAATGAAAAAGAGATTAGGGATTTTTAGCGTTATAATTGTGCTATTTATAGTCATAATTGCTACATTTACCGTTAAAAATAATAATAAAAAAGCAAAAGAAAATAAGGTTAAAAAATCCATTGCAAATATGTATGGCACTAATCAGGAAATAACCGGAAATTACGATTCGGATTTGGCAGTAAAATGCATCAACGGAACATTTGTCGGAACGCAGGAAGAGGATGTCCAGATATTTAAGGGAATTCCTTTTGCAAAACAGCCGGTTGGGGAACTTCGTTGGAAGGAACCTGAGGAGGCAGAGCCAAGCGACAAGATTTACGAGGCATTTTACTATGGCCGAAGTTGTATACAGACTGAGGTGGAGAGCGAAAGAGCTTCCTATTACCCAAAGGGTGAGGATTGTCTTAATCTGAATATTTGGAGAAATGTATCTGATGAGGATACGGACAAGCCGGTTATGGTATTTATACATGGCGGCGGTTATGGCTGGGGCGGAACTACCGACCCTCTTTATGATGCAACGAAATTGGTGGAAAAATATCCGGATATCATAGTTGTAACTATTTCATACAGGCTTGGAATGTTTGGCTTTATGGACTTTTCCCGGGTTGAGGGTGGCGAAAAGTACATAAAAAGCGGTAATCTGGGGCTTCTTGATCAGGTTATGGCACTCAGATGGGTGCATGACAATATATCTGGATTTGGAGGAGACCCTGAAAATGTAACGATTTGGGGAGAGTCGGCGGGCGCCGGTTCCGTGAGCTTGTTACCGATGGTTGAGGGGTCTGAAGGTTTGTTTAATAAGATAATTGCAGAAAGCGGATCATTGAATTTTACTTCCTCACGGAAGGAGTGTCAGGAATTTACAAAGATGGTTTTGAAGGAATCCGGATGTAAGAATATGGATGAACTCGCCGGGTTAAGCGAAGAAGAGATAACTAAGTTAAATGAAAAAGTAAATGATTATATCAATTTCCCGGAGAGGGATGGTGTGGTTCTTCCGGATAAGCCGTATGAATTCTATGAAAATGGCGGCGGAAAAGGCATTTCAATATTGATTGGTACGAATATGAATGAGTCTAATTATTGGATAAATGAAATGAGTGGAATTCTGCCGGGCGTAAGCGGATATTTTCTTTATAGGAACGGGGCTAAGGATGCCTATGAGAATATTTTGAATAATTTTTCCGACGAGGACAGGGCAAAAGTTGAGGAGTATTTTGATAATTTAGAATACGCTTCTCCTTGGAATTATTCGGAAATGTTTAATGAGATTGTATTCAGAATTCCATCCATTAAGCTTGCGGAGGAGGCTTCTTTACAAGGGCAGAATGTATATATGTATTACTGGGAGTATCCTTCGGCTCTTAAACATATGGGCGCCTGTCATGCAGTGGAACTCGCATATGTATTTAACAATCTAACGGATACCATTTACACAGGAAACGATATTAATACCAATTTGGCAAATGTAGTGCAGGATATGTGGGTTAATTTTGCCCGAACCGGCGATCCCGGTACAGATGATTATGAGTGGAAAACTTATGATACAACCGAAAGAAATACTATGATTTTGGGTGATAAAATAAGAAATGAAAAAGATCCTTTAAGTGAGGGACGTAAGTACATATCACCTACCGCAGGATATTATGTCAGCGGGGCTTACGAAGGTGTTCTGGAAAAGGTTATCGGCAGGATAATTGTAATTGAGTTGATTGCTCTTGCGGTTATTATATTGATGGTTGTGATTGGTTTAAACATTAGAAGAAGATTGAGGAAGAAGAGAATAAATAAGGTTGAGGGGGAAGAAAATTCGGAATACAGTTAATTGTGTTCACTAATAAGGGTTTGATGAATCAAACCCTTTTGTTTTTTGATGGTTTAAACACTTTGCTTAAAGCAATATTGAAAATTAGACAAGGTTAAAGAAATACAATTAGGTAATTTTTTCGACAATTTTGAATTTTTTAAAAATTATTATAGCAAAATAAAAAAAATGGTAGTATAATGTGCATATATGTTTTCGTGATTATATGAATGAGGATTGATTAAAATCGTGCCTTTTTAACATTTATGTGATAAATGGCTTATACAATTTTAATCTTTTCATTTTTGGGTTTACATTTTGTAAATGTCTGATTTTTGTTTTGCGAAGGTTTGACTTTATATTTTGTAAATGTTTGATTTTTTTATTTTGCGAAGGTTTGACTTTATATTTTGCGAAGGTTTGACTTTATATTTTGTGTAGGTTTGACTCTACATTTTGTGGAGGTTTGACTTTACATTTTCACGAAACTCATAAATTCGGTGATTTTAATGTTTAAGGGGGCGTGTTAAATGTGTAAAATGACTGAACAGGAATTAATAGAAAGCTTTCCTGATGCTATTAAATATAATCATATTTTTGTGTATTATCAGCCACAGGTCAATCATAATACAGGGAGAATGATTGGTGCCGAGGCTCTTATCAGATGGAAGCATCCTGTTTACGGGATACAATACCCATCTGATTTTATACCGATTTTAGAGAAAAATAATCTTATAATTGAAGCTGACATACATGTTTTCAGGACGGTTTGTGATTTTATCAAGCGTCGATTGGATGCAGGTTTGGAGATAGTACCCATCTCGGTAAATATGTCCAGATATGACATTTACAATAATGATTATGTTGATAGGATTGAGGAAATAAGAAAAGAATATGATGTTCCGGTTAAGTATCTTCGAATCGAAATAACCGAATCATCGGCCATTGGCGGAATAGAATTGGTTAAAAATGTTCTTGAAAAGTTGCATAGCTATGGATATCTTGTGGAGATGGATGATTTTGGCAGTGGCTATTCATCACTTAATATCCTTAAGGATTTGGCAGTAGATATCATAAAGCTTGATATGGTTTTCCTGAGAGGAGCTGTTACTGAAAGAGGCGGAATCATAGTTACTTCAATAGTACAAATGGCCCGTTGGTTAAATACACCTATAATAGTTGAGGGTGTAGAAACAGTAGAACAGGCAGATTATATGAAGAGTATCGGATGTAATTACATTCAGGGTTATCTTTATGCAAAGCCTATGGATGAAGATAACTTTGTGAAGAAGCTGGATGACATGAATCATGAGGTTATGGCACCTGCAATTGATTTGATTGATAATCTTGAAGCCGGAAAGTTTTGGAATCCAAAGTCTCTTGAAACTCTCATATTTAGCAATTATGTTGGAGCGGCAGCTGTATTTACCTATGATTCAAGCAAAAAAAGGGTAGAAATTATCAGGGTAAACAATAAGTATGTTAAGGAAGTCGGACTGGGACGTTCAGAAAAGCAAATTATTAAAGATCATTCCTGGAAAGATTTTGATGAAGAAAATTATAAGATTTACGGGGATACCATTAAAAGGGCCGTAAAATCCGGGGAAGAAGAGACCTGTGAGACATGGCGTAAGATATGTACCGATATGTGTGGTGAAGACAGGGTATGTATAAAAACAGAAATGCGTGTAATTGGCAGAACCGGTGATATATATATGCTCTATGCGATGGTTCACAATATTACGGAAGAGAAGAAAAGTTACAGTGAATTATATGAAAGTGAGCGAAGATTCAGATTTGCGAGTGAACAGGCAAATGTATACGCCTGGGAATATGATATCAGAAATAAGGAAATGCGTCCTTGCTTCAGATGTATGCGTGATTTAAAGCTTCCACCGTTACTAAAGAATTATCCTGAGCCTGCAATTGAGGTTGGTATATTCCCGCCTGATTATGCGGATATGTACAGGGATTGGCATAAGCAGCTGGAAAAGGGTGTGGATCATTTGGAGGCGATTATACCTCTTACGGTAGGGCGCGTACCATTCCACGTGAGATATACCACAGAATATGATGAGAACGGAAAGCCTATTAAAGCATATGGTTCCGCTACACTTGTGATAGAGGAAGATGAAAAGGGAGAAACCGACGGCGCCGAAAAAATCGATGGTGTAGAGGCAAATGCCGGCAATTAAAAAACCGACACCATTGGGATGCCGGAGAAGGTTTAAAAAACCATAATTAATATGTTTACAACTTTTAAGTTCAGATAAAGAAGAAGGTAAAAAAATCGTTAGGAGTTTTCCTAACGATTTTTTTTGTACTGCATTTTTACATGCGTATTATTTATTCTCTATCAGCATAATATGCTTCGATTCTTGTTTGTGTGGTATATGGAATTTTCGATTTTTATAATATTACTCTTTGTCAGCGTAATACTCTTCTATTCTTGGGAGTGCGGCCACGTAGAATTTCTTTAATTTTAAATCAAAATGCTTACCCATACTGTCCAGCATTATTTCATTGGCCTTATCAAAAGGCATCTTTTCCTTATAAACGCGCTTGCTGACTAAAGCATCATAAACATCGGCAATTGCCATAATGCGCGCTTCCATAGGTATGTTATCACCCTCGAGACCTTCAGGGTAGCCGGAACCATCCATACGCTCGTGGTGGTAATGCGCTACATTTTCCGCAAGTACTTTAAAACTCTCGTCATCCGTGTCCTTCAGAATTGAGTGAAGCACCTTGGCGCCCTCAGCGGAGTGGGTCTTCATAATCTCGAATTCCTCATCGGTAAAACGCCCCGGTTTCCTGAGGATTTCGTCATCAATGGCAATCTTTCCGATGTCATGAAGCGGCGCAGCCTTTATAATATCGCTCCTGAACTCATCATCAATCTTATAGCGCTTCGAAAATTTCTTATCCTTCATAATTTCATCCATCAGAATTTCAACAACATCGCTGGTTCTGATAATATGTCCGCCGGTCGAATTGTCGCGGCTTTCAACGAGTTTCGCCATGCTACGAATGAGATTTGTGTGCATCTTAACGATGTCTTCGGTCTTTTCCTTGACTTCACTTTCAAGCTTGTAATTGTAATTATCAATAAGCTCGATATATTTCTGGTTTTTCGTGTCATCTGTTATAACAAGCTGGTAGCCGCGCTTTCGCCCACTGTGAAAAAGATAATTTATGTCTACAAGATAAATGCTTTCGCCTATATTGTAATAATATTTATCCTTGGATTCATCCGCCTTAAATGCATTGATCCACGGAACAATCTTCTTCCAAAGTTTATCGCTACGGCTTAAAGGTCTGTCAACCGTAAGTTTATTGATTTCAGGTATAATATTTCGTGCGGTTTTATTGCTTCCGAGATAATTCAAATTAAAATCAAATGAAACGAATCCCGTGGAGCCTGTTTCTATCAATGAATCAATAGCCGTGTCCGTTATATTGTAAGAACATATATAATGGGCGATTATGAGATACATAATCTGGGCTGTTACATAGCTTGCCGGCAGAAATTCAAATTCCTTCGTTATGATCTTTCCGAGGAAAAAGCTTAGGAAGGAAATGACTTCCGGTATAAACAGGAGTCGGATAATACGCCTTGATACCTGTTGTTTTTTAAGCATTGTGTAAATAATCGCAGCAAAGCCGACCAGAAAATAAATGATAATTACAATATAAAAAACAGTATGTATAGGCCCGTATTCCTTGTGGAGAGAGATGTAGTTATAACCCTCACCGGCCGTTACATTTTTATAAAAAAGTTTGCTTCGTCCAATCGTAAGCACCGAAAAGTAGAGAAGCGAGCTGATTCCTATCATAAGGGTAATAAGCCACTTTGGAAGGATTATTTCACACATATCAAATATGTAAAATGTTATAAATAATATGAGGAAGCAGCCGCCGAGATAGATGACCTTGGTCGCTAAAAGTGCCGCCTCCAGAGAGGTTGCATAGGTTAACATGGCATATCCCATATTTACAATCGGGATAAATGCAAACATCAGTGAAAAATTGACGCTGAAATGTTTATGCCACAGGTAAACATATATGCATGAAAAGAGGACCGAAATAATGAATGCTGCATTGTAATAAATTTCAATACTGTGCATAGAATTCCTCCGTTTCGAATTATGTGAAAATTAACATTCCCTATTAAACTTGAGAATAGTTTATCACGTTTAGGGTTGAATATCAACAAAATGAATTTACTTTCGATCACCGTTAATTTTAACGTTTCCGACGTCTGTCTTGGTATTAACGTCTCCGATATCGCCGTCGAGATTGATATTGCCGACGTCTGTTTTGCAGTCGCCCGTATTAATATTGCAGTCTTCGGCTGTGACATTACCGGCATCTGTCTCGATATCAATATCATCGATTGTTGTATCATATAATTTGATATTACCGGCATCAAGAGTTGAATCAAATGTATCGAATGTTGAGCTGTCTACTTTAATATTACCGGAGTCAGCTTCGGTATCGCAATCTTCGATGGTAACTTCGTCAAGATTGATATTGCCCGAATCGGTCTTAAGTGAAGCAGAATCGGATGTGATTTTTTGGATATTTATATTACCGGCATCAGATTCAATTTTCATATTATCAAGATTGGTTCCGGTTGGAAGAGTAACAGTTATATCACTATTATTATTGAAATTGAACCCCCAAAATGTAAAATTATTTTCTTTTTCTTTTATATACAATTTTCCGTCTTCGAGTTCAATGGTTGGTTCTAAAGATTCCGGTAAATCGTAGCTTACAGATGGCTCATCGCCATATTTAACTTCCAAATCCGCCGCATCGATATTGAAATCAAGAGTATTTATTTCACCCTCGAGTGCAATAGTGTTCTTAACATTTTTTTCGCGTTTAAAAGGATTAAGATTGAATCCGGTATGTCTGAATACGTGAATGTAAAGTCCACCTATAATAGCGAGAATTGTAATGATTGTTATGACTGTTATAAATATTTTAGTTTTTTTCATAATTGGCTCCTTCTTTATAATAAATTGTTATCATATTTTTTTCTGATTTATATTTATGTAGCAGAATTTCATCTTTTGCTTAGGTGCTGCATTTTAATCTTAATTATCGTCCGGGTGGTTTATTGTAATCTGTATCGTCCGTCCCGGTGGTTTATTTTAACCTTTATCGTTCGTCTGACAATACATTTTATTCCTCATCATCGGCCTGGCAGTTGATAACGACTGCTCTGTGGGCTACTCCGGCGATAGGCCAGATAATCCATGTAATATGCCACTGGAATGTAAGGAAACTTACAATCAGGTATA
>JAILOA010000167.1 GCA_024691065.1 Lachnospiraceae bacterium
ATAACCAATCCACAGCATCTTATATATCATAGTCGAACCTATAGAAAAGGTAAAGAAAAGACTATGACTGAATAGTTATAAAGACCTTGGAGAGGGTCTCTAAAAACTACTACTATATAATACGAGGATTTTATTTATGAAAGGAGTTTGAAATGCAATTAAACACACTCAAACATACCGGGCCGGGCTTCACACAGAGCCGGTCTGACACAACACTAAGGCTCGGATTCACACTCAAACAAACACTACTAACCATCCTAACCCTCACACTTTTTGCCCTGCCGCTCTGCGGCCTTGACGCTACTGCAGCGCTCGCTGCCGTGGAATGGGCAAGTGAAGATGCGCAGGCTGAATTTGAAACGGACGAGGATCCTTACTACTGCATGTACTTCGGCGAAGAATACGACGAAGACACGGAGTCCAGCGGTCTTTTAACAGTAGGAACCGATATATCCTACACTCTTAAGGACGAGGAAAATCCTGATGAAGGTCTTTTCATAACCGGCAAGAATGCCAATGTTCAGGAATCTTACATTACCATAAAGAAGATGTTCGACTTTGGTACCGGTAAGGCAAGCCGAATGAAAATCGATGCTCTCGCTGAAAGAACCAAGAAAATCAGCATGAGTATTTATCTTGATAACACAGCTGATCCAATCGTCACAACCCAGATTAAGCCACAGGCTGCGGAGGATGACTGGAGTAACTCCGGAGCACAGTTTATCGAGCTTTCCGATTTAAATATCACCGGTGAGCACTTTATTACAATTACAATTAATGATGCTACCACCAAGGCTAAGAAGAATACAACATCCCTTCTCAGAAGCATCAAATTCTACAAGGAATCTATTCCAACCGTTAACATTAACATCGATGAATCCCTCGGAACCATCGATGAAATGAATTCCAGCAAGGATCATAGCGTAGAATGTTACGGTAACATTGATATAACGGTTCCTGACGGTTTTGTCAGCGAATACCAGACAACCGATACAGCTTACACAGGCGGAACCTACGAGATGGACTACATTCGCGGCAGGGGCAATTCAACCTGGACCGAAAACAAGAAGCCATACAAGATAAAGCTTGCCGACTCCACCGACCTTTTCGGAATGGGCAAGAACAAGCATTGGGCACTTATTGCAAACTACTACGACCCGACACTTATCAAGAACCGTTTCACTTATTATCTGGGAAATGCAATCGGCATGGAATTTACTCCTCAGCTTGTTCCTGTCGATGTTGTAATGAACGGTAAATACCTCGGAAGCTATTATCTTAGCGAGCAGGTAAAGGTTGACAAAAACCGCGTTGCCATAAATGACCTCGAGGATTATGAAGAAGGCGGCGATATGACAGGCGGATACCTTCTCGGACTTGAACCTTATGAAAAAGACAAGGACTCAAGCTACTGGTTTACAACAGATTACAAGGTAAACTTCATTCTTGAATCACCTGAAGAAGTATCAGATGCTGCAGGCGAGGGCGCCCTCGATCAAATGCACGAATACATTTCCAAATATGTAAATGACACGGAAGCCGCTATATTTGGCGATGATTTCAAAGACGCTAACGGCAAATCATACACAGAGTATATGGATGTCGAATCAGCAGCAAGATATTATATCTTCCAGTCGCTTACATTAAATGTAGATGCCTATGGCAACAGCAGCACAAAGCTTTACAAAAAAGAGAACGGAAAGCTTTACTGGGGACCGCTTTGGGACTTTGATTACGTCGCATGGACTTATTTGGCAAACAACGGCTACGTTAATTATAAGGGCTTCGGCAATGCATTTCCATGGTTCACAAGACTTCTCCAGGACGAAACATTCTTTAATGCCGTAAAGACAGCCTGGGGCGGCGCAGGTACGGAAGATCAAAGCTCCATTTATTATCAGTTAAATGAAATCATCAAGGACGGAGGCATAATCGACCAATACATCGATGAACTCAAGTATTCGGCAGATAATAATTACGACCTCGAAGACATTTCATTCCGTAATTTACAAAGCTATGATGAAGAGGACGTAAATTATTCGAACATCGAAGATTACTTAAACGAGGCTGAAAGCATTAAGAGCTGGATTAAGTCAAGAATGGACTGGTACGACGCTAATTTAGATACCGCTCCTGATAACGACAAACCTATAAAGATGATAGATATAAGCTATTATAATGGCGATGAGCTTGTTACTACCGTATCACAGTTAAACACCGAAAAGCTATCAAACATTCCTGAGGCTCCTACAAAGGAGGGTTACTACTTCGGCGGTTGGTACGGAAACTACCCGGGCTATAATGATGAAGGCGAAGAAGTAATGGTTACCGGTAAAGCAACAACCAATTTATATCTCGATGATGACACTACATTTATCGCTAAATGGGTAGCCGAGGATGAAGTCGTAAAGACCGAAGAAATCGTAACATTGGCAGACACGTATTATATTGCTCCTGACGGTAACATAAATATTCCGATAGAGCTTCTTCCTTTGGCAGCTGCCGATAACGAATATACCTTAACAACCGACTCAGACCTTATTTCAATAAGTGATGACGGTACCATTGAAGGTAAGGGCAACACCGGTACCGCCGAGGTGACCGTGAAAACAATCGACGGGCTTACGAAAACAATTACCATTGAGCTCATTAATTACTTTGATGAACCTGAGACTATCGAGCTCAGTACTTCTGAAGTAGAATTAAATGTAGGCGACGTCTCTAAGCTTGGCATTACTATTGACCCTGAAAGTGTAAAATATACATATCTTGGAACTCTTAACTTAAATCCTGAAGTTGCATATATAAGTGAGGCGGGCGTTATCCATGCCACAAAGGCCGGAACGACTACTATTTATGTGTCTTACGGCGGACTTAATGAATATGTACCTGTAACCATTACAGTACTTGGCGATTCAGAGGAAACAGACCCTTCAACCGAAGGAAGCGTTTCTCCTTCACCGGAAGCAAGTGAGCCGGCTGAGACCGAGGGTCCTGCCGAGACCAGGGCAGCTTCTGATGAAAGTGCAGCTCCTTCTGAGACCGGCGCAGCTTCCGATGAATCTGCGGCTCCTGCTGAGACCGGCGCAGCTTCCGATGAATCTGCGGCTCCTTCTGAGACCGGCGCAGCTTCCGATGAATCTGCGGCTCCTGCCGAGACCGGCGCAGCTTCCGATGAATCTGCAGCTCCTGCCGAGACCGGCGCAGCTTCCGATGAGTCTGCAGCTCCTGCTGAGACCGGCGCAACTTCTGATGAAAGTGCAGCTCCTGCCGAGACCGGCGCAGCTTCTGACGAAAGCGCTGCTCCTTCCGAGACCGGAGCAGCTTCTGACGAAAGCGCTGCTCCTTCCGAGACCGAGGCAGCTTCTGACGAAAGCGCTGCTCCTTCCGAGACCGAGGCTGCTTCTGACGAAAGCGCGGCTCCTTCCGAGACCGAGGCTAACGAATCTTCAGCTCCTTCCGAGACCGAGGCTAACGAATCTGCGGCTCCGTCTGAATCCGGCACTCCTTCCGATAATAAGGAACCCGGCGATAAGCCTTCAGGCCCATCAGATAAAAATACACCTGCAAAGGTAGCTACATCATCTTCTGTAACCCCTGCTGCCGTTACATCTTCAGCTGTAAGCGGATCATCATTGTTAATCATCAATAAGGGCGCTACATTTACACTTAAGAATTTAAGCTACAAGGTTACAAAGGCCGGCACCGTGCAAGACGGTATGGTTAAGGGCGGCAAGGTTTGCGTGACCGGATATCTTACAATAAACGGAAAGCAAATCAAGAAGCTTACAATTCCAAAAACAGTTACAATCCTGGATAATGTATTCAAGGTTAAGAAAATCAATGCAAAGACCTTCAAAGATTGTAAGACATTGAAAAAGATTACATTCGGTAAAAACGTTAAAAAGATTGGCAAGAAAGCATTTAGCGGATGTAAGAAGCTCTCGGGCGTAATATTCAAGAGCAAGAAATGTAGCTTTGAAAAGGGTGCATTTGATAAAATCAGCGCAGACGCAACATTCACTGTTCCAAAGAGCAGCCTCAAAGCTTATAAGAAGGCTTTGAAGAAGGTTGGGGTTTCAAAAAGCCAGATTAAAGGGAAGTAAAAATTTAAACCCGGATTAAAGTAAAGGTTTAAGCCGGATTAAAAAAATAAAGGTTTAAATCGGATTTATAAAAACAAAAATTTAAAACCGGATTTGTGAATGTAAAGGTTTAAACCCGGATTAAAGTAAAATAATGATTTAAACGGAATTTATGAAATAAAAAATTTAAAACCGGATTTGTGAATGTAATCAAAACACGGAATTCTAATCGCTATGGATATAATTTATACCCTCAAAAGAAATAAAACTTTCTAAAATTCCAAATTGTCGAAAAAAGTGCCTAATTGTAGCTAAAATTAGGCGCTTTTTATTTTACAAACATTTTTTTCTGTGATAAAATTAGTCAACGTTTTTAAATTATATACTTTAAGGTACATATGATTGTAACTTGAAATTAATGTATTTATTTAAGGGTATATAAAATATCCCTTAAAATGAAAGAAGGAGACAGAATGAGAAATTACAAAAAAATACTTAAAAGAAGTCTTGCACTTGCAATCGCAGCAACATTTGCAACAAATGCAGCTCTTGCTGAGGCGGCCGATTTTACTGCAAGCACCATTTCAGAGGTAACAAACATTCTCAGAAATCAAGGCCTGGCGCGTAACACAGGCTTTACCATTCAGTTCACCGGAAGTGAGGATGACTTGAATTACATTTTCGATGAGGACAGCACAGTTTTCTACTACGATCTGGCTACTCTCGATGATGCAAATACAACCAATGACGCCGATTACATCGTTGGTAACATTGATTTCTCGGTGGATAACTGGATGAGCACCGACGACAGCGGTGAAGTGATTCAGATTAATTACAAGTATTTTGAAACCACCGCGCAGACCGAATATGTAAATAAAGAGACACCTCAGATTCTTTCTGAATTAAATGTAGCGAACATGTCTAATTATGACAAGGTTAAGACCATTCATGACTACGTCTGCAATCATATTACATATGTTGATGATGCGGATAATTGTTCATCTGCTTATTCTGCTTATTCTACAGGCAAAGGTCTTTGCAACAGCTATGCGCTTTGTATGTACAAGCTCCTTGTTTCAGCCGGTGTTCCTTGTAAATGGATTGGCGGAACGGCAGGTACCGGCAGAGATTCCGGCGGACACGCCTGGAATATAGTTGCATTGGGAGATAAATGGTACAACCTCGATGCTACATGGGATGACAGCGAAGATGGAACAATCCTTTATGATTACTTCCTTAAGGGAAGCAACGACTTTGATGAGGCTGATACAAGCCAGGTTCATACACCTGATAAGCCTTACACTAAT
>JAILOA010000185.1 GCA_024691065.1 Lachnospiraceae bacterium
TGTTATTCTGTACATACGTTTATGTTTCTTATAGTACGCTTTTTCTCTTTTTGCGTCCAACTTTTCCTGTGCGGACTTTGCCATGAATAATCACCTCCTATATGATACTTTCGCCACGCAGTGCCTTTGATGCAGCATTCGCCGCAAACAAGAGGATTACGCTTATGATTGACTTAAACATACCTACAACGGTTGAAAGCGGAATGGATCCACCACCACCAAGACCTAACTCGTAAACGTAAAGGTCGAGCACCTTAATCTGCTTTTCATTAAGAGCGTTCTGGAATACGAGATACTGATCAAGACCGTTACTAAGGATAGCTGCAACTGACATAAGTAAAAGTACGAAGAATGTTGGCAAAAGTCCCGGAACGGTGATATGCCACATCTTTTGGAATCGCCCGGCGCCGTCCACGGTAGCCGCTTCATAAAGTTCCTGAGCAATACCGGAAATACCGGCGATATAGATAATCGCACTCCAACCTATACCTTTCCATGTACCCCAGGCCCACATCTTAACCCAAATAAATGAGTTACTCATAAGGTAGTTCTTACCATCATCGATAGATGCAAGAGAGCCTGTAAGAACTCTCATCTGGTTGATAAAACCTGTTGTATCGAAAATTGAAATTGCGAGTGAGTAAACAAGTACCCATGAAATAAAGTTCGGAATAGTTGTAAAAATCTGTACGAATCTTCTGAAGCCTTCGCTCTTAGCTTCTGTAAGGAAGATAGCGAATACCATAGGAAGCCAACTTGTACAAATTCCGAGGAAACTCATGATAAGAGTATTTCTCATAACTCTTACAACCTGTACTCTTGTAGCTGCATTCTTGAAAAGATAACCAAACCATTTAAAACCAACCCAGTTATCCATTGAAAGTGTACCACCTGCCTGATAATCGAAGAAAGCATAACGCCAACCCCAAAGTGGAAGGTAACAGAATAAGAATGCAAGAATACCAAACGGAAGGAACATAAGGAAAAGCTTGAACTTAGGATCCATATAAAGTTCTTCCTCTTCATCTCCGGATGGAAGTGAAAATCTCAATACAGAACCGATTATCAAAAGTAAAACAAATACGACTGTAATTAAGATTAAACCGATTGAAAGTGTGGCATTAAAATCAACTGTCGGTGCATTATACTTCTGCATCTTAACGATATGATTTCCGATAAATGCAAGCATACATCCTACAATTCCAATACCTGCTCCGATAAGTGTTACGGCAGCTGATAATCTCTTCATAATAATGTTACCGAGTGAGAGACAAACAGCAATAACTAAAATAACTATGCCAATAAGCATAACAATAGATGCAACCCATGCCATAACGAATGATGAGTTTGTTACAGTTCCACGTCTTAATAACAAACCTGCCTTAGAAATAAGGCTGTTGTATGACAATGACGTAAAAAGCGCTATGTTAGCATCGATTTTGTCATTAATCCTTATAGGGTTAATGGCCGGCAAAAATGCAAAGACTGCTGCCAATGCAATGAGAAGTCGCTGACCCCAAAAAATATAATCAGCGGAGGTTCTCTGTACTACTTTTTTCTTGCCCATAACTACCTCCTTAATTTATTTTTTTACACTATCCCCTTTATGAGATAGAGTTAAATCACTCTTTTTTTCTTGAAACAAGAATAACAACGACTACTATTACAACGACTACTACACCGATTACAACAAAGATAATAATTGGCATATTACTGTTTGATGTAGGGCTATCCTGTGAGGTTGTTGTTGTATTTGTATTACCGTTTGATGTTGTAGTATCTGTTGAACTACTAGCCTCACTACTGCTTGATGTAGCTTCTTCTGCAGTCTGCTGAGAATCTACATTAAAACCTGATACTGTAAATGTGATCTCAATGCTGTCCTGTGGAAGCATAAGGTCAGCTGAAGTAAATTCATTGTTATAAAGGTTTACAATATCAAGATTATGACAACCTACATACTCGATTGGATCCGGATCATAATATGCTTCTTCCATAGTATTCTTAGAAACACCGTCAATCTTTGTTTCGATATTAGTAATCTGAAGCTTATCCTGTGCATCTACAGGAAGGTCAGTTGAGATATAAAGCATCTGGAATGACTCGTTAGCTTCTGTTAAAACACCATCATTAAGGCATCCTTCAAGACCTTCAACCTTAACTGTGTAAGTACCGTTACCATCAATAACTGCATCTGTGAATGTACCCGGAAGAATAGCGAGTTCATTAACTCCATCCTTAGCCCAACCAAGAACGTTCTGATAAAGAGAACCACCATCCTCTGCTCTGTTCTGCTTATCTAAATCACCATATGAAGCAAACCAAGAGTTTCTGAATGAATAAGCAGGTACACACTGGAAACAAAGATATGCATGATACTCTGGTGTATCCAGGTTGGTAGTCTTATCTACTTTTCTCTTAGCTCCTTTCATAACATCGTAAGCATCAGCAGTTGCCGGTGCGATTGTGAATGTAGCTGCGAGCGCTAAAGTAGCAGCAAGAGCTGTTGAAAATAGTTTTTTTAAACTTTTCCTCATTATTTTATCCTCCTAAGATTAAAATAGTTACTTTTTGTAGGATAGAAAAGAAAATTTCCATAACCTAGATAAAAAAGCACAATAATACACATAGTGAAATTTTAACAAAATATTCA
>JAILOA010000220.1 GCA_024691065.1 Lachnospiraceae bacterium
CTGTCCTTATTGTGGTTCCTCTTACGTGCTTTCAAATAAGCAGATAGATGTTATCACTCCTGATGGCATTATTCCATTTACAATTGATAAGGTTAAATTAAATCAGGTGTTTTCAGCCTGGATAAAGGGCAGATGGCTTGCTCCGAATGATCTTAAAAATTTATTCCAAAAGGGTAAGTTCCAAGGAGTATATCTTCCATACTGGACATTTGATGCAAAGTGCCGTTCTTCATATACCGCGCAGGGTGGACGTCGCAGAACGGAACATTATAAGGATAGTGAAGGAAATGATCAAACCCGTACCGTAACAGACTGGTATCCTACAAGCGGTGAAGTGGGACATTTCTTTGACGATGTTCAGACAACTGCTTCAACAAGGCTTAAGGGCGGACTTCTTAAGGGAATTCAACCATTTGATTTTAAAGGACTTGTATCCTATGATCCTAAGTATCTTTCAGGATATTTATCGGAGAACTATTCCATCAGTCTTGAGGATGGTCACAAGACTGCCAGAAAGATTATGGAAGACAAGATGAAGAGTCTTGCATCCCAGCAGGTTTTAAGGCAGTATGATGAGGTTAAAAATATCAATTTGATTTCACATTATTCGGAGGAAACCTACAAATATGTACTTGTTCCTGCGTATTCAACATCCTACAGCTTTAAGGGCAAGGTTTATAATGTTGTAATCAACGGACAGAATGGTAAGGTTGACGGCGAATATCCAAAGAGCTATGTAAAGATTGCATTGATTGTAATCGCCATCATAATTGTATTGGTAATTATATTTGCTGCATCATCCTCAAGCGGAGCAGAAATCGAAACAGACAAGTCAACAATTGAGGCTGATTATACTATAGAGGATGCTGACGAAGATGATATTTATGCAAGTGTTTTGGAAGTATTGGCAGGATATGATGATGTTGATAGTGCTGATGAAATCGGCGTAGAACTTGATGCCGAAGATGCTTTTGCTGAATTTGTTGCAACCTATGAAGGTGTTTCGGTTAATTTTTAATTGTTTAAGAATAGGTTTAAAGCCTTTCTGAAACAGGACATGAAGTGTTACTGCGTTTATTAACCGGAAGCAAAGTAGATTGCAAAGTAGATTAAAGAATATCTGCTTTACTAAAATACATATATGATTTATGATTAAAGAGTTCCTTGGTATTATATATGATTTATCATTAAGGGACTCTTTAACTAAGTTATCGGTTTTATAAAAAGAATGGTGAAAATATGGAATTTCAAAATATTAAAAAAGTAAATCAGGGTAAATTTATTACCAGATATGATGTGACCTATAAAACAATTGAGGATACCGAAAAGGTTTATGAGATGATAAGCAGAAATCCTGAAATAACCGAATTTAAGGACCTTGCGGATCATCCTGTGGATTCAGTTGTACTTATAATGCATGACAGGACCGGTGAGAAGATTCTTATCAATAAGGAATTTAGAATGCCTTGCGGAGGGTTTGTATATAATTTCCCGGCAGGCCTTATTGATCCGGGAGAGGATTATATGCAGAGCGCCAAGCGTGAGCTTTGGGAAGAGACAGGCCTTCAAATAGTGGAAGTTAAGGATGTCCTGTATGACAGCTTTTCCGCTATAGGTTTTTCCAATGAGAAAAATGTATGCGTTGTCGGTGTGGCTGACGGCGAATTTTCACCATCCACATCCGCTGTTGAGGAAATTGAAGCTAAGTGGTACACTAAGGAAGAAGTCCGCGAATTACTTAAGGATAATTATTTTGCGGCAAGAACCCAGGCTTATGTGTATTTATGGAGCAGAAGCTGATATTTTAATCGCTCTATTCTAAAGAATGAAAAGAAATGTGGCTAAGTGTAAAGAATGAAGCCTGATGCCTAGCCGGGTTTTGGGATACCTAAGTGGGAATCCCCGGTGATTTAATTGCCAAGTAGTTCACATTGTTTTAAAGTATTAAATCAGGTAAATAATTTATATGCCGGAAGTGCATCTAAGGCATATAAAGCAGATAAGAAAATTACATTAGGAGTTATTTTGTAATGATAGGATTTGTAAGTGGAACAGTAGAAAATATAGGTGAGAAGGAAATTCTAATTAATAATAACGGAATCGGGTATAATATCATTGTACCCGATTCTGTTGTTGGTTATATAGGCAGTACGGGAAAAGAGGTAAAGATATATACTTATCTAAGTGTCCGTGAAGACGCCATGCAGCTTTTCGGCTTTTTAAAGCAAGATGAATTAGAGCTTTTTAAAATGCTTATAAAGGTAAGCGGTATCGGTCCTAAGGGAGCTATCAGCCTGCTTTCCGTAATGACTGCGGATGACCTTAGATTTGCAATTATTGCAGGTGATTCAAAGGCAATTTCAAAGGCTCCGGGAATAGGTGCAAAAACAGCCGGAAAGGTTGTGCTTGAATTAAGGGATAAGGTTGAGATTGATACAGGCATTGATAATGAAAATGATGACAATGGAGTGGGATCATCTCAGATTTCCGGAGATGCATCGGGAGATATACAAAAAATCAGAAATGAAACCATGCTCGCCCTGGAGGCACTTGGATTCTCCCCTACAGATGCCATGAAGGCAGTTAAGAAGGTAAATATTACCGGGGATATGACCTCGGAGGATGTATTAAAGCAGGCACTCAAGAATGTTTGATTATAAATATAATAAGTGATGTAAACATATATCGCTTACTATCGACAGGATTTCATTAAGAAATGTATTTGATAAGTCAGACATAAATCGAGAAAACAGAATATAAGCAAGTCTTGATAAAAATATCAGAAGGGTAATAAATAAATGAAACGCAGTATAACTACCGAATTTACGGAAGAGGATGCAAAGATTGAGCCTAGTCTAAGACCACAGCGGTTTTCTCAATATATAGGACAATCTAAAATTAAGGAAAATCTAAAGGTTTATATAGAGGCCGCAAAAAAACGTGGTGAAAGTATGGACCATGTATTATTATACGGACCGCCGGGCCTTGGTAAGACCACTCTTGCGGGAATTGTAGCTAATGAGATGGGTGTAAATATCAAGATTACAGCAGGACCTGCAATTGAAAAGCCGGGGGAAATGGCAGCTATATTAAACAATCTGAATGATAATGATATTCTTTTTGTGGACGAAATTCACAGATTAAACCGACAGGTTGAAGAAGTTCTTTATCCTGCAATGGAAGATTATGTTATAGATATCGTAATCGGAAAGGGTGCCGGCGCAAGGTCAATAAGGCTGGACCTTCCGAAATTTACATTGATTGGTGCAACAACACGTGCAGGTATGCTTTCGGCACCTTTAAGAGACCGTTTTGGTGTTGTTTGTCATATGGAATTCTATACAAATAAGGAACTAAAAGATATCATTGTTGCATCTGCAAAGGTTTTAAATGTAGAGATAGATGATGAGGGTGCCATGGAGCTTGCAAGAAGGTCCAGGGGAACACCAAGACTTGCTAACAGGCTTCTAAAGAGGGTTCGTGACTTTGCACAGATTAAATATGACGGAAAGATAACCAGGGAGGTTACTGATTATGCCCTGGATTTACTTGAAGTCGATAAGCTCGGTCTGGATGGTACTGACAGAAAAATAATTGAAACCATGATGTATACATTTAACGGAAAGCCCGTTGGAATCGAGGCTCTGGCGGTTGCAATCGGAGAGGATGCAGGAACTATCGAGGATGTATATGAACCATATCTTGTTAAGACCGGACTTATACTTAGAACCAGGACCGGAAGAGTGTTATCTGACGAGGCCTACAGACATTTCGGGGTGATGAGTCCGGATGATAATTAGGAAGCTATAAAGAATTATAATGTAATTTAATAAAAGAAATTTTTAGGCCTCTAAGCAGCGAAGGCGCAGATGGAGGATAAGGAGATTTAAGTACAGGAAATGCCCTGCGTTATTAGCGGGTAGCGAAGCGGATTAAAGAATATCTTTGAAGAAATCTTATCGGGAGGAAATAATATGAAATTTACAAAGATGCATGGATGCGGAAATGATTATGTTTATGTTAATTTGTTGACCGAAAAGGTTGATGATTATGAAAAAGCAGCAATCAAGGTTAGTGACAGACATTTTGGAATAGGTTCGGACGGACTTATAATGATAGATAAATCCGACGTAGCGGACTTCAGAATGATTATGTACAATGCAGACGGTTCCCGTGGCAAGATGTGCGGAAACGGAATAAGATGTGTGGCAAAATTCGTATATGATCACGGAATGACAGATAAGACAACACTTAACATTGAAACGGATGCCGGAATCAAAATACTGGAGCTGAATGTTTTGAACGGTAAAGTTCAAACTGTTCGTGTAAATATGGGAGAGCCCGAGCTTGTTCCTGCAAATGTACCGGTTATATTTGAAGGCGACAGGATGATAAATGAAGAGATAATCGTGAACGGTGAACCTGTAAAAATCACGGCAGTTTCAATGGGAAATCCACATGCGGTAACATTTGTTCCTGAGGTGGATAATCTGGATTTGGAAAAAATAGGTCCTTATTATGAGAAGCATGAGCTCTTCCCTGAAAGAATAAATACGGAATTTATTAAGGTTATAAGTGAAAATGAGCTTTCGATGAGAGTTTGGGAAAGAGGCTCGGGCGAAACATTTGCCTGCGGAACAGGGGCATGCGCTTCAGCCGTGGCTGCTTATTTAAATGGACTCACCGGGCGCGAGGTGCTTATACATCTTCGCGGCGGAGATTTAAATATTCTTTATAATGAGGACGATAATTGTGTATATATGACGGGACCGGCAACCACGGTTTTCGAAGGTGAAATCGAGTTGGACTAAAGTTGTATGCAAGTTAAAACATTGTTTGTAAGTTTATTAGCATAAAAAACTGATCAGTATCAATAAATTTCAGCATAGGAAACTGATTAGTATCAATAAATTTTAGCATCGGAAACTGATTAGCATTAAATGATAGGAGATAATTATGAAGCTTACGGATTTAGTTGAAAAATTGGATTATGAATTGGTTTATGGGAGTTTAGATAAGGATATCGAAACATTGGTATATGATTCGAGAAAAGCAAAGGAAGGCTCGGTCTTTGTTGCGATGGTAGGTGCAAAGAGCGATGCTCATAAATTCCTGCCCGGAGTGCTTGAAAATAAAGCATCAGCCGTTGTGGTTGAATATGTTCCGGAGGATTTAGAATTAAATGATGTTACTACCGTTATAAAAGTAAAGAATTCCAGACTGGCCCTTGCTATTCTTTCAGCAGCTTATTTCGGATATCCTGCAGATAAGCTTAAAACAATCGGCATTACCGGCACAAAGGGTAAGACCACAACAACCTATATGGTAAAACAGATTCTTGAAAATGCGGGAATTAAGACAGGTCTTATCGGTACAATAGAAACAATAATAGGAGAGGAACATATCCCTTCCGTCAATACAACGCCGGAATCTTATATTGTTCAGGAATATTTCCGTAAAATGGTTGATGCCGGTCTTGATTGTGTGATTATGGAGGTTTCATCTCAGGCCTTAAAGCTTAACAGGGTAGGCGGTTTTATATTCGATTACGGTATATTTACCAATCTTTCTCCTGATCATATAGGTCCTGCCGAGCATGAAAGTTTTGAAGATTATTTATATTGTAAGAGCCTTCTTTTCAGGGCGTGCAAGCATGGTATCTTCAATGCGGATGATGAGCATCTTGAGAAAATACTTGAAGGTCATACATGTACAGTGGAAACTTACGGATTAAGCGAAGGGGCCGATCTTCGTGCTTCCGACCTTAAATTATATACCGAGGATGGTGTGATGGGAATATCTTATAAACTTTCGGGGATTTTAAATATGGATGTTAAAATCGATATTCCCGGACGTTTCAGTACATATAATTCTCTCACTGCCATAAGCATTTGCAGGCATTTCGGCGTTTCCGAGGAGGATATCAAGAATGCTCTTGTTGGTATTCATGTAAGAGGAAGGGTTCAGATGGTAAATGTATCGAAAGACTTTACCATAATGGTTGATTATGCTCATAATGCCATGAGTCTTCAGAGCCTTCTTGAAACATTAAGAGAATATAATCCTAAGAGACTTGTATGCTTATTCGGCTGTGGAGGAAATCGCTCACGTGACCGAAGATTTGAGATGGGAGAGATATCATCTAAGCTTGCGGATTTGACTATTGCGACTTCCGATAACCCGCGTTTTGAGGAACCGGAGGATATTTTAAATGATGTAGTTACAGGAATAAAGAAGGCTGACGGAGAGTATGTAACAATTATTGACCGTTATGAAGCTATAGAGTATGCACTTAAGAATGCGCTTCCGGGTGATGTAATAGTTGTTGCCGGAAAGGGACATGAGGATTATCAGGAAATCAGGGGCGTTAAGCATCATATGGATGATGTGGAGATGATTAAAAAGGCTGCGAAAGCAGTTTTGTAAATAATTGAAAGGTGGCATGTAATCATGCAATGCGAAAGTTGTGCTTTATATTTTTATGATGAAGATTATGAGGAATGGGTATGTGATGCGCAAATGGATGAGGATGACTTTGCAAAAATAAGCTATAATAAATATGAATCCTGTCCGTTTTACCGCGACGGAGATGAGTATAAGGTTGTAAGAAAGCAGTTGTAGGATGATGGATTAGGGATTATCTTCATATTGAATATAATATTAGTAATTTTTCCGGTTAATATTAAAGAAGTTTAATGGATTAAAGAATTGCCGTTTTAATATTGCTTAGATAATATCGGTAAAAGCATTAGATGGAAAAAGTAAATATCGGCAAGGATAATAATATAGTGACAACAACTTTAAAATATGATATATTGAGTTTTGTGTATGAGTTTTCACAACATATATAATAACGGGCAAGGTGTTTTATGTGCCTGTTTATTGAGAGAAATTGCAAAATATTTATTAAAAATGATTAGGAGATTATATGGATTTACTTTCGGTTATAGCCCTTTTGGGGGGTATCGGACTCTTTATGTATGGAATGAGTCTGACAAGCTCATCCCTGGAGAAAGTTGCGGGATCGGGCCTTGAGAGATTATTGGAAAGACTTACAACACCGGAAAATGATGGTGTCAGTAAACTTAGGGGCTGGGGTCTCGGAGTAGGTATTACGGCTATTATTCAAAGCTCTACCGTTACTGCTCTTATGATTATGGGTCTTGTAAATGCCGGTATTATGAAGATTCC
>JAILOA010000230.1 GCA_024691065.1 Lachnospiraceae bacterium
AAATTTACAAAAAGAGATACTTAATTTGGAATGTGAAGAAACAGAAAAAAACAGATTACTTAGAAATTTAATGAAATTAGAAGAAGAACATTTGAACATTATGATTACGGGGGCAACCGGATGCGGAAAAAGTTCGACTATAAATGCATTATTTGATACTGAAGTAGCAAAGGTAGGAGTTGGAGTAGATCCTGAAACTATGGAAATAACAAAATTTGAATTTGGCAATATAACTCTTTGGGATACACCTGGACTTGGTGACGGTAAAGAAGCTGATAATAGACATTCAAAAAATATAATTGATAAGTTGTTGGAAACTGATGAAAATGGAAACCCGTTAATTGATTTGGTTTTGGTAATATTGGATGGAAGCAGCAGAGATCTTGGAACGTCGTATGAACTTATCAATGAAGTAATTATTAAAACAATCGGACCGGAGAACAGTGACAGAATACTTATAGCAATTAACCAGGCAGACATAGCAATGAGTGGACGTTATTGGAATTTTAAAAAGAACAGACCTGAAAAGAAACTTGAAGAATTTTTGGATAAAAAGGTTGAGTCGGTTAAAAATAGAATTAAGGAAGCAACAGGTGTAGAAGTTGACCCGATTTACTATTGTGCAGGATATAAAGAGGAGGGATGTATGCAAACAAAACCATATAATTTGACAAAGTTATTATCTTACATAGTTGACAAGACTCCGTCGGAGAAAAGAATATTTTATTCTGAAGCTACAAATACAGATTCTACGATGTGGAAACATAATGATGATTTAGAAGATTATAGAACTAACATATTTGATAGTATAAAGGAAGGACTGGGAAATGCTTTGGATTTGGTTGGAAATTTTGTATCAGGTGTTTTAGGAGTTATAGATTCAATAGGGAGTTTCATAGGAAATGTATTTGGAGGATTATTTTGGTAATTATTTAACATTTGTATAGCAGGGTTGTATCCTGCAGAAAGAGAGGATTTTATGGATATTTACAGAAAAAACGATATTGACAACAACTTATCACTTCTTCACGTTCGTCCTTTGGATGTTATGATAGTAGGAGCTACAGGCGCAGGAAAATCAACTACTTTAAATGCTATATTTAACTCCGAGGTTGCGAAGGTTGGAAGAGGTGTGGATCCGGAAACAATGGAAATCAGAGACTTCAGTATAGAAAGATTAATTAGATTTTGGGATACACCGGGACTTGGGGATAATATAAAAAAAGATGAGCAGTATAGTAAGAAGATGATTGATTTACTTTATGAAAAATATTCTTATAATTCTAAAAATTACGGCTTGGTAGATATGGTTCTAGTTGTGTTGGATGGAACAGGAAGGGATATGGGAAGTACTTATAAATTGTTGCGAGATGTTATTGTTCCTAACTTTCCGAAAGACAGAATATTAGTTGGTATTAATCAGGCAGATATGGCAATGAAGGGTAGACATTGGAATTTTATGATCAACAAGCCGGACGATACATTAGAGGGATTTTTGGAGGAAAAGTGTAATTCAGTAGTTGAAAGAGTGAAGGAAGCAACAGGAATTAAGATTAAGAAACCGGTGTACTATTCAGGAGAACAAAATTACAATATTCACAAATTAATGGACTTTATTATCGATAATATGCCTAAGGAAAGGAGAAAACTTGTTTTATAAATATGCTTTTATAGTTGTTTTTATAACGTTTTTGTGGTATCATATTTATATTGATTTCGGAGTTTATTTTTACTATACAGGCAACAGAATTGTCTATAAGAGTTTTGTTTTGGACGGAGTAAAGCGGTGCTTTATTTCAGACAGTATATAGAATTGTTATGAATTAAGAATGGAGGAACATTATGAATAATGTATATATAACTAACATTCCTTTACAGGGAAACAGAGATTTAGAAAAATGTTTTTATGAAACTAAAAATCTTAAAATTGAAGATAATTTTGAAACATCATTTCCGATTATTCCAGTGATAAAAAACAGAGAAAATATAAATGCTCCTGTTAAAGTTATAGTTATAAGAACTTTGAATGCAGATACAGAGATTAACTTTGGAAAATTCAAAAACGAGTTAAAGGAAATAGGTATTTCAGAGGATGTTATTACTGAAATTGGAATTCCTGAGAACCAGCTTGATGTAATTGATAAGAGATGCATTTTAAGTATTATTGACGCTATACCTGAGAATTCACTTGTAACAACTGATATTACATATGGTACTAAGCCAATGTCAGCAGTTCTTATTTATGCTATGAATCTTATAGATAAGATTAAATTTGCAGAAGTTGATAAAGTAGTTTATGGAGAAGTTGTAAGGAAAAATGGAAAACCGACAGGTAAGTATGCGATGTATGATCTTACAAACTTTATTTATATGACTCAATTAGTTGATAATTTGAATGCATTAGGAATAGTAAATAAAAGAAAATTATTAGAGGAATTATTGGATTAACATTAGATGTTAAAGTAGTGGAGCGGATGATATATTCTTGCTTCACTGCTTATTTAAATTTTGATGAAGAAAAAATATTTATAAAATTTAATGATTAGGGATTTTATATTAATCAGATAGTTTTTTTTTTAGGAGGTCTATATGGCAGAAATAATAGAAAATTTGATTAAAGATGAGGTTTCGAATTTAGATAATGATTATGCTGAACAAAAGGAAAATCAAAAGAGGTTTTTAGAAAAACATTCCGATTTTTTAAAGGAGTTAATTAAATTAGAAACCTCACCACAATTGGAAATATTATCTGATAGAAGATTTTTATATTTAAAATACAGAAATTTATCAGGAGATTCTTTCCTTTTAGATCTTGTAAAAGCAACAAAGCCATATTTATATGATGTTATGTTAAAACCCGGAGCGTATGCAAGACTCAGAATTGCCGGCAAAGAAAATTATCAGGAAACAATTAATGATTATAAAATAATTAAAATCGGAAAGTATCAAGCTAGGCCCGGCGATTTTGGAGATACTATAACATTTGCCTTTAATTCATTTTTAGGTTCGTACAAAGGTAAAGATGGTAAAATAGATAATGTCTTTGCGTATTTTTCAGGAATACTGGATAATAAATTTCATGAACAAAAACGAGATTATTTTAATAAACAATATGGTATTTATACTACTGGATTGTCAGAGCACAAGAAAATTCATATTTACCGGTTAGTATCTATTATTAGTGAGCAAATGAAAAAAGATGATTGTTTCGATTTTAAAGAAAATGAAACAATTGGTCTCGATGTCAATCAAGACGAAGTTAGAGATTTTTCAGATGATAGGGGGGGGGGGGGGGGGGGGGGGGGGGGGGGGGGGGGGGGGGGTAATATAGACTGTTCAGATGACTATCAAGATGATGATACAGATTCATTCTACGAAAAAAGGGAAAAAGATAATATGTATTCTTATGATGACCGGGAATATGATGTAAATTATAACGAAGAAAGAAAAAATAAAGCAAAGGATAAAGATATATATGAAGCGAAAGATAGGAAGGATTATATTGAAAAAATAGAATTATTATTAAATGAATTAAAAGAAAGTGATAAAACTATCTCAGAAAAAGATATAAGTATAGTAAAAGATATATTGATTTCCAAAAAATATGGAGGAGTGTTACCCTTAGATGCAACTATTGGAAATGAAAATGAAGATGGTGGGAGTATTGGAGACTTTATTGCCGATAATTCGAGTGAATCTTTGATTGAACCGGATAGAGATTATTACGAAAAGTATATTCAAATACTATTGATGTTTTATTTAGGTGATGATTTTAAAGAAATTTTCAAGGTGAAGAAAGCCTCATTTATAAAGTTGTTTTTGAATAGGGATTTGCTTGCCACACTTAAGTTAGAAGCATATTCGGACTTATTACTTAACGAAAAAAAGGAAAAAATGGATTCAAAATTATTTAAAGAATTTATGAAATTAAAGGTTAATTATAATTCAAATGCAAATTATTTTAAGTATGGGACTCAGCCGGCCGGAGATGATGATTTTTACAGTGCATTAAATACTTATGCCAAGCTAATAGTAGATAAAGTGTTTATTAAAGATTATATTATCAGTGCAATTGAAGATATATATTCTGCATATGATGGCGATAATGAAGAAGATATTTTGTATGATATATATAATAATTTTTTAAAGGATGATTTTAAATTTAACGATAAGAAGCTTGCTGAAGCAGGAGGGGTAAAAGGTCCGGCGATTAGCAAACATACCGCGGATTATATGCTTTTCCAGAATTTGATTAAAGAAAAGATAAAGAAGGTCAATTATGGAGAAAATCAATATAATTAAAAACCAAATTAAGAATTTCTTTGCCGGTGATTCCAGTGGTCATGATTATTGGCATTCATTGAGGGTTTATAATAATGCCATTAGACTTGCCGAGGATACAGAGTGTGATAAAGAAATAGTTTCTTTGGCTGCACTTTTACATGATGTCGATGATGCGAAGATTTACCATACAGAAAACTATGAAAATGCCAGACGTATGATGAAAGAGGCAGGTTATGGGAATGATACTGTAGAAATGGTAGTCAAAATAATCGGTGAGATTTCATTTAGAGGAGAGGAATCTATAGTACCGGAATCAATAGAAGGAAAGATTGTTCAGGATGCAGACAGATTGGATGCGATGGGGGCTATAGGGATAGCCAGAACATTTGCATATGGAGGGTATAAGAATAAAGAATTATATAATCCTGAAATTCTTCCTAAAACTTTGATTGATTCGGGTTCATATCTGGAAAATGATGGTTCTTCTATAAACCATTTCTATGAGAAATTATTTAAAATCAAAGATATGATGAATACGGAAAAAGCAAAGGAAATAGCAGAAGAAAGAGATTTATTTATGCATAAATTTTTGGATGAATTTATGGATGAGTGGGAAGGTATATAAAGGGTGTAATATATGGGAAACAATAAAGGAATTAAATTAATAAAAAGGGATGGAGAATTTATCTGGTATTCTCATAGATGGGTAAAGGAACTAATAAAGATTGCCGCAAATAGAGTATTAATTGATATTTCGAAAGAAGAAGTTGATACACTTGAAAAAAAGTTTGAAGAAGATATGAGATACGGTTTTTATTGTCTGGAGGAAAAGTTTAATTCAATAATTTCTTCAAGAGGTGATTATCCGTTTATTACAATTACATTTGGTATTAGCAGGGATAAGTATGCTATTATGGCATCAAGAGCTGCTATATATATTAGAAAACAAGGTCATGGAAAAGAAGGGCATAAACAACCGGTTCTTTTTCCTAAGCTTGTTTTTTTTATTTGATTAAAATTTGCTAAAAGAGTTCCAAAAAGAGGACTCCATACAATATTCGGTATATGGAACACCTGCGGAAAGTCTGTGCGGACGTCAGGTTAAGAAGTTTAGGGAAAAGTATGGTGTTATTGAAAACGATGTAATTAAAGGTTTATATAATGAACCATAACATAAAAATTTCAGAAGGGAGAAAAGTAATGGGAAGAGTTTTAACAATTTTAGAGGTGTCGCAAAAGCAGGCGTACATTTTTAAAAGCAATAAAATCAAGGATAATATTATTAATTCCGAAGTTATTGCTTATGCTTTAAGTGACGAGTATATTAGCAAAGTGCTTGAAGGGAAAGGGTACAATTCCGAAGATAATATGGTTTATTCAGGAGGTGGCCATACGATACTTGAGTTTTCCGATTTTGAATCCGCCAGGAATGCTGTAAGTATTATTACGGAAAATGTTTACAAGGATTTTGACGGACTTCAGGTATTTGCCAAGAATGTTTTGTATGATGAGAAAATGTCAGTAAAAGATAATTTACAAAATCTTACAGCTGAACTGGAAAGAAAAAAATCCATCAGAAAAAGTATGTTTCATCAGGGAAGATATGGTATTGAAAAAATCAATATAAATACCGATGATATAAAAGAAATTTCAAAAAAATCCGAGGCTAAGGAGATTGTTAAAGGCAGAGCTATCGGTAGATATGAGAATAATAAGTATTATCCGGAGGGGTATAGTATTGTAGAAAAATTCGAAGAGTTAGGTGGAGATAAAGGAGAATCAAATTTCATTGCTGTTGTTCATATCGACGGTAACGGTATGGGTAAGAGAGTTGAAAATCTATATAATAAGTTGGGTAATTGTACCTGGGAAGAAATGAAAAAGCATCTTAAGGATTTTAGTGAAGCTATCGATAAAGATTTTAAACAGTCATTTAAAAAAATGAATGAAAGGGTAAGGAATTCTCTTGAGAACGGAACATTGAAGGGAAAATTAAAGTTGAAAGATAAAAACTTTCCTATTCGTCGTATTATAACAGCAGGTGATGATATATGTTTCGTTACGGAAGGAAGAATAGGCATTGAGTGCTCAAGAATATTTATCGAAGAATTATGTGAAAAGATAAATTCTGTCGACAATGAAGGATATTCGGCTTGTGCAGGTGTTGCGATAGTTCATACAAAATATCCTTTCTATAGGGCATATGATATAGCCGAAATGCTTTGCAGTAATGCTAAGAGATTCGGAGCTACTATAAGTCCTGAAGATAACGGAAGTTCGATATCTTCAATAGACTGGCATATTGATTTCGGTGAGATGAAGGATACATTGAAACAATTAAGAGCTGACTATAACACCGCCGACGGTAATCGACTAGAGATGAGACCATATATTATAAATGCATCCGAAGAGATTCAAAAACAATATAAATATAACAGATATGAGTCTTTCTATAGGTCGATTATGCTTATTAATAAAGGTGAAAGTGAAATCGGAGTAGGTAAGATAAAGGAATTCAGAAATGCATTGAAATCAGGTGAAACAGCTTCCGGTAATTATATTAAATTCAATAGAATAAGCTCCTTAATTGATGATGTTACCGCAAAACAAAAAGATGGAGCGGATTATAACTATTCAAAATTATTTACCGGTGAGGATACCAATTATTCACCTTTTATTGAAATAAAATATGGAAATAAGGAAGCTCAAAAGCATTCAACGTTATTTGATGCAATAGAGCTTATGGATACATTTTTACCGGTAAAGGAGGTGCTATAATATGTGGATTAAGATGACATTACTTTCGGATACTATATTCGGAAACGGAGTAAGTGTTCCCGGTGGCGAGGATATAGCTGTTTTAACTGACAGTGAAGGCTTTCCGTATTATAAAGGTAGCACTTTCAAAGGTGTTTTCAGAGAAGAACTGGAAAGGCTTTTATCTCTGGAGGGAAAATCTAAGGAGGAAATCAAGAAAACAGCCAATGAGTTACTTGGTGAAGAGGGAAATGACAGTGATTTCGGTAGTCTTGTTTTTTCTGATTTTATGATTTCCGATCAGGTTAAAAATAAAATTTTAGAGAATATAGAATCATATGAAGGAGACAAAGTTTATGTTGTAACCGAGATGTTCTCTAATTTAAGGACATTTACAAGGATAAATGAATATGGAACAGCTGAGAAAGGTTCCCTTCGTATAGCCAGATGTGTAGATAAGGGAATAAGCTTTTTCAGTGAGATAAGCTGTCCTGATGACCAAAAAGAAAAAGTCCTCGAAGTCTTAAAAATGATTAAATGGATAGGAACTATGCGTAATAGGGGCTTTGGTAAAGTTAAAATAACTGAAGTAAAGGGAGGGCAGTAGAATGAATAGATATTTTGAATATATTATTACTAATATTGAGCCTGTAAGAATAGCCGATAATAGTAAAAGTCAAAGTGGGCAGACAGTGACTTTAAAATATATAACAGGTACTGCCATCAGAGGCTTGGTTGTTAATTATTTTGCAAAACAGAGCGGATTTGAGGAAATTAAGCCTACTTTATTTTCGGATAAAGTGAAATATTTAAATGCTTATTTATATTCGGATAAGGATATGATTGTTTCTCCTAAAGGTTTTTATGAAGATAAGACCGAGGTGGCTAAAGTCGGTAACAACGATATTCCTAAAAAACAAATTGAAAATGTAACTGTTGACGGTAATTTTACCGATGGACTTAAGAGAGCATCCCTCGGAGAGTTCTGCTTTATTGAGGATGGATGTATTCGTTATGCATCGGTTGATACCAATTCCGATATGCGTATAAGTGTAGATCCGGATAATGATAATATTTTCAGAAAT
>JAILOA010000239.1 GCA_024691065.1 Lachnospiraceae bacterium
TCACATCTTTTTTTGCCTTACTACTTTTATTTTTTATCGTATTTTTTCACAACTTTTTTGCCTTACTACTTTTATTTCTTGTTGTATTTTTCACAACTTTTTTGCCTTACTACTTTTCAAATTTTGTTGCATTTTTAACAACTTTTTTTGCCTTACTACTTTTATTATTTTGTTGTTTTTTTACAACTTTTTTGCCTTACTACTTTTCAAATTTTGTTGCATTTTTAACAACTTTTTTGCCTTACTACTTTTATTTCTTGTCGTATTTTCTACAACTATTTATTTTACATCTTGCTCTTTCCCATCGAATTTTTTAATCCTCTTACTCGGACTCTCCATCGTCGACATATTCAAATATGTCTTCCACGGATACTCCGCATTCCTTTGCAATCTTAAGAGCTAATGTAACTGATGGTGAGTAATCACCACGCTCGATCTGGCTAATGGTTTGCCTGCTAGTTCCAACCAAGGCGCCCATCTGTTGTTGATTCACACCGAGTCGAGCCCTGTATTCCTTAAGATGATTATATAAAGGCATATCATAACCCCTTTCAACTATTGTCATATTGTCCATTCCACTTACCTCTAACCTTTCGATAAAATATGATATTCAGTTCTTATGATTTTTAATCTTCTCGATTATCTATCATTCCGGATTTCAATCTTGAATTTTCGATTATCAATCATTCGCTTTTTTAATCTTGAATTTATGATTATTTACCATTCGGAATTATCAATCTTGATTTTCTGATTTCCAATCATCTCGGATTTCAATCTTAAATCTCTGACTATCAATTTTTTTAATTATTAATTTCAATTTCAATTTTAAAGTAGTAAAGGCAATGGTTGCACAAAAAATGACAACCTTCATTTTCATAATGACAACTTAACTTGTCATTTATGTTGTAGACATAATATCACTGACAAGTATACTTGTCAACATGATTTTTTAATTTTTATCAATTTTTTTTCATTTTTTTTCAATATGCTTAATATTCTCTCCTTTTATCTTAATATTTCTATCTTCTCTAGTTGTTATATATTGTCTCCCTCCAACGGATCCATCTTCAGCAATATAATTACCTTCGCGTGAAATTTCCTCTTCTGTATTTCATAAATATAATCCATATAATTACCTTCTGTAAAAAAACTCCCCAAAACCAAACGATTCTAGGGAGTCTCCTGAATTTCCGAATTACTCATATTAAAATCAAGTATATCTATTTTTCATATTTTAACAGACTATTGCAATAAATTAATAACTTAATTAGGGATAATATGACGCTTTCATCTCGGTAATTGAATTACCGAGGATTCCCGCTTAGGTATCCTAATATTTAAAGGTTTTGTAACCTTTTTTTAACTTTTGTAACTAATATTTCACACCACCACACCGCCGCATACCGGCTCAAAGAAACCTTATATTTTAAACAACCACTAATTTCGTTTCTCCACTACACCGCCGCATACTGGCTCTCGTAAAGCTTATAATATTTGCCCTTCTTCTTGAGCAACTCGTCATGGTTTCCGACCTCCACGATCTTACCATTATCCACATACATTATTTTATCGGCATTTCTGATGGTCGAAAGTCTGTGCGCTATAACAAATGAAGTCCTGCCCTTCAGAAGCTTTGCAAGACCTTCCTGAAGCACAAGTTCGGTTTCAGTATCAATACTTGATGTCGCCTCGTCCAAAATAAGAATCTTCGGATCCGCAAGCAATGCCCTCGCAAATGAAATAAGCTGCCTCTGTCCGGCAGATAGCCTGCTTCCGCGCTCATTTATAAATGTATCGTACCCCTTGTCGAGTTTCTTTATGAAATCGTGGGCACAAACGACCTTCGCCGCATTTTTAACATCCTCATCCGTCGCAACTTTGTTACCATATCTAATATTCTCCATAACCGTTCCGGAGAAAATAAAGCTGTCCTGCATCATAACGCCCATCTGCTTTCTAAGCGAATTAAGCGTCACGCTCCTGACATCATGCCCGTCAATAAGGACCGCTCCGTCATTTACATCATAGAACCTGCTGATCAGGTTAACTATAGTGGTTTTACCGGCACCCGTCGGCCCGACTATCGCAATAGTCTCGCCCTTCTTCACCTTGAAGCTTACATTTTCCAGGATATTAATGTCGTCCTCATAAGCAAACGTAACATTTTTAAATGCAACATTTCCCTGAATTTCAGGCATCTCCTCGGCGTCCTCTGAATCAGTGATTGTAACCGGTTCGTCGATTGTCTCAAAAATTCTCTCAACATAAGAAATCGCCGTAAGCACGCTGTTATAGAAGTTTGCAAGCGTTGTTATAGGCTGCCAGAACCTGCTTATATAAGCGGTAAATGCAATGATAACGCCGACCTTTATGGTATGTGTATCCAAAATCATGGAAACACCGATAACATATATAAATGAAGTCGTAACCGTGGAAATCAGGTCCACCATAGGTCCCATCGCGAAGTTAAAATAAACCGCCCTGAGCCATGCCTTCTGGTAGCTCATACTCAGATGATTGAAAATCTTTGTGTTTTCCTCTTCACGAACAAATGCCTGCGTAACCTTGATTCCATTGATACTTTCGGAAATGTAGGCATTCAGGTTGGACTGCTTATTACTCTGTCTCTGCCAGGAAACCCTTTGTTTACGCTTGAGAACCATTATATAGGTCATAAGTATCGGCAGACCGCAAAGGCAGATGAGTGTAAGCCTCGCGTCCATATAAAACATAAATACAATGATAAATATCAGGTTACAAAAATCTGTAATCGTATTTATGATACCATTACTTAAAAGGTCACTCAGGTTATTAATGTAATTTACCACCCTTACCTGAATCTTTCCGTGAGGTCGCTCATCATAATAGCTGAACGGAAGCTTCTGCAGATGAACAAACAAATCCTCTCTGATTTTATGAATGATATCCTGTCCGATTCTGGTTGTAAGCATAATCTTAATTCTCGTACACACCACGGAATATATAACGATAATCGCCGTAAGCACCGCAAGTCGGATAACCCCGTTCATATCTTTATTCGGAATGTAGACATCCATTTCCATCTGCATAAACTTAGGCAAAAACATTTGCAGGGCCGAGGCACTGAGCATCAGAAAAAGCACAAGTGCCATTTTACCTTTATATGGTGATACGTAATTCTTTAATCTTATAAGCTGTTTCAGGTCAAAGTGCTCTTCTATCACTTCGTCCTGGTCGTATCTGTTTCTCGCCATTTACGTAACTCCTTTCGTACGTAATCTATTTCACTCAAATTTCACGACTAGCGCTGTCCCTTTTAACTCGATTTTTCAAACTCATACTGTCCCTTTTAACTCACTCTCTTTGCCATCGGATACTGATGATAATAAACAGTAGCATAATAGCCGCCCTTCTTAATCAGTTCCTCATGCGTGCCACGCTCGATAATCTTTCCGCGGTCCATAACCAAAATCAAATCTGAGTCCCTGAGAGAAGATATTCTATAAGCAATTATAAATGTAGTGCAGGTATGATTGATATTCTCAAGCTGCCTCTGAATATAACTTTCAGTCTCCATATCCACCGCCGAGGTCGTGTCATCCAGAACGAGAATCGACGGATCCTTAAGAAGCGCCCTCGCAAGCGATATTCTCTGTTTCTGTCCACCGGAAAGTCCGACGCCCTTCTCACCAATCATGGTATCATAGCCCTCAGGCATATTTTTTATAAAAATGTTGGCGTCGGCCATCTTTGCCACTCTCTTAACCTCTTCAAATGAGCAATCCGGCTTGCCATAAGATATATTGCCTTCAATCGTATCCGAAAAGAGAAATACATCCTGCATCGCGATACCGATATTGTTTCTGAGTTCGTAAAGATCCAAATCCTTTACATTTATTCCATCCACAGTTATCGTGCCCGATGTAACATCATAAAATCTGCATAAAAGGTTGATGAGTGTAGATTTTCCGGCACCCGTAGTACCCAGGATTCCAACCGTCTGCCCCTTCTTTACCTTAAAGCTTACATCATCGATAATGTCCTCATCATCGGCACTGTAGGACACGTGATCAAATACAATGTCCCCGTGATATTTATTGTGTTTAACCGGATTTTTAGGAGTTTTAATATCCGGTTCCTGCTTATAAGTATTGTATATTTTCTCAACCGAAGCGCTGAATCTCTGAATATCATTTATCCACCATCCGGCCATACGAAGTGGCATGGTAAGCATCCAGAGATAACCGTTTACGGCAACAAAATCTCCGAGACTCATCTTGTCATTAATAACCTGCCAGCCTCCCACGAGCATAAGAACTATGGTCAATATATTTGAAAGGAGTTCGAAGATAGGAACGTATTTACTCCAGACTTTCGCTGCATTTAACTCTGCATCCCTGTATTTATCGTTCTCAACAGTAAATCGTTCAAGCTCATAGTCCTCCTTCGCGAATGCCTTTACCATACGGTTTCCGCTTATATTTTCCTGCACATAGGAGTTAAGGCTTGAAAATGCATCTCTCCACTTCATAAATGCCGGATGTACATTTACCGACTGAAGGTAGGAAACAACGGCAGTTATAGGAATAACTACTATCATGCACAATGCAAGTTTATAATTTACAAGGAAAATAAGTACGACTGAGAAGACTAAATAAAGAACATTTTCATAAACTATATAGATAACATATGCGACAAAATGCCTGATTGCATCCATGTCACCGGTCTGACGTCCCATGAGATCACCGGTACGATTCTTGTTATAAAAATCAAAATCCTCCATAAGGAGCTTTCTATATACCTTGTCACGCATATTGTACAAGACACTTTGGGAACTCTGCTCAAAAAGAACCTGCGAGAAGAATCGGCAAAGTCCCTTTATAATAACCATTCCAATCAAAATGCCAATAAGCATCGGCAGCTTCTCGCGCTGCCCTCCGGCTATAACATCATCAACAATCCATTTAGATATATAAGGCGTAAAAAGGGATGCCGCAACAAGAATTGTCACAAGCACCATCCCGAAGAACATTTTCCATCTATATTTCTTCAAAAACGAGTAAAACCACTTCATCGGTGTCATAAAAGATCCTCCAAAACATAAATTCAATTGTATTTTCTTTTCTCATTTTTCCTATTGATAATATAATCCAGCAAACCTCTAAAATCTACACAAATTATTAGAGAAAAAACGTGGGATTTTTGCAAATTTGAAACGTTTGCGGATTTATGTGCATTGAAGATTTATGTTCGTTGCTGATATTAGATCGTTTTAAGATAATTATTATGTTTAATGTGAAGTTTCTGAATGTATTTTAATTATAAAAATGCAAAAAAATGGGGTCCTGAATTTTGTGGGTTTAGTCCAAAATTCAGGGCCCTATTTTCCTTTTTGTGTTATAAAAAGCTAGTTTAAGATGTTGTTCACAATTACAATCTCACTAATTGGGGTTTGGAGACTATAAAAATGAGGTGTCCAAATAACCTTATCATAAAAGGAGGTCAAGGCTATAAGGACTAAATATACATGCATAATCCAATAATTGGGGTAATGGATTATGTGGGTAAACAAATAAACTAAGAGCTAATGAAACAATTTGTTTAACAAGTTGTTTTATTAGTAATATACCAAGTAATATAATTTGTAAGTCGTTTCGATTTTGTAATTATACCAAATAATAATTTATAAATCAACCTTTTTTTAATATTTTTTGTA
>JAILOA010000243.1 GCA_024691065.1 Lachnospiraceae bacterium
AAAGTTAATGCTGATGGGATACAGGATGTAGCGTTACATCCGATTAGAGTAAGTGTTGCGTAAGTAATACCGACTAATAAACGTTTTATATTATTGATTTTTAACATTGGTTAATATTGATAAATAAAATGATAACGTAGCAAAATAAGATTCAAAATATATTTCGAAATATAAGTTTCGAAAATTAGATTAGAGATTAAAATGACTAAGATAATAAATGTAAATCCTGAGAATGTTAATGAAGATATATTGCAAAGTTCCGATGAAATAAAGCTTGCAGGCGATATTATAAGAAACGGGGGATTGGTTGCATTTCCTACGGAAACGGTTTACGGACTGGGAGGAAATGCTTTGTTTGCCGACTCTTCCATGAAAATATATGCGGCCAAGGGGCGTCCTTCGGATAATCCTTTAATAGTACATATTTCGGAAATTGATGAGGTTTATGATGTTGCCGAAGAAGTTTCCGATAAGGCTGGGCAATTGATGGAAAAGTACTGGCCGGGCCCGTTAACATTGATATTTAAGAAGAAAGCAGTGGTTCCGAAGGAAACTACGGGAGGACTGGATACGGTTGCGGTGAGGCTTCCGAATCATAGTATTGCAAGAGCACTTATCAAGGCTGCGGGAGTGCCGATAGCTGCGCCAAGTGCCAATACATCGGGAAGACCGAGCCCTACAAGGGCAGAACATGTAATTGAGGATTTATCCGGCAAGATAGATGCCATTATCGATGGCGGAAGTGTGGGAATAGGTCTGGAATCAACCATAGTTGATATGACCGAGGAGGTTCCGACATTACTGAGGCCGGGATTTTATACGAAGAAAATGATTGAAGATGTGGTAGGCGTTTGTAAGGCTGATCCGGTTGTATTTGCAAAGGAGAAGCCGGTGGATGTTAAACCTAAGGCGCCAGGCATGAAGTACAGACATTATGCTCCAAAGGGGCAACTTACAATTGTTTACGGAAATAAAGATAGGGTTATTTCAAAAATAAATGAACTTATAATAGGGCACAAAGAAAATAATGAGAAGGTCTTGGTTATTGCAACAGCTGAAACCAAAGATTGTTATTTATGCGACAATGTATTGTGTGTGGGAGAAAGATCACGAAAGGGAGATATAGCTTCGCATTTATTTGGCGTGTTGAGAGAGGCTGATGATTTAGGCGCCGAATACATTTACTCCGAGAGCTTTGAAAATGATTCGCTCGGTGAAGCTATAATGAACCGACTTTCGAAGGCAGCCGGTTACAATTATATTGAGGTTTAAGGGGGAATTTTATGACTCATATAGACAAAGTGATATTTGTGTGCTCTAATAATTCATTTTTGAGTCCTTTGGCAGAAGCATTTTATAGAAGTTACGGAAGTGATGATTTGCCGGAATGCATATCAAGAGGAATGGTAGTGCTTTTTCCGGAGCCGATTAATCCTAAGGTTAATATGATGCTTGTGGCAAAGGGAGAAGAACTTAGTAAACACGGTAATACAGTGGAATTATCGGAAGAAGATCTTACTGATTATACTTGCATATTGACTATGACCTTAAGTGAAAAAGTAAAGGTGATGGAAAAGTTCAAAACTGCCAGGGTTTTTACAATCGGTGAATTCACCAAAGAAGCCACAGATATTTTGGATCCTTACGGAAAAGAAGATGAGGTCTATGAGGAGGTTTTTGATGCAGTGCTTAAAAATGTTAAGGCGTGCATCAGAAGAATAAAAACAATAAACGGAGGTGTGGGAATGATTGCACTTGGAAGTGATCACGGTGGATATGAATTAAAACAGGATATAATTGCTTATTTGGAGGAGAATAATATTGCATACAATGATTACGGATGTTATGATTCTGCTTCATGTGATTATCCTATATATGCAAAGGCCGTTGCAAATGCAGTTGCCGGCGGAGAGTGTACAAAGGGAATTATCATTTGCGGTACGGGTATTGGCGTGAGCATTACGGCTAATAAGGTGCCGGGCATAAGGGCTGCGCTTTGTCATGATACATTCAGTGCCGAGGCTACAAGACTTCATAATGATGCAAATGTACTCACTATGGGAGCCAGAGTCGTGGGACCGGGACTTGCGTTGAAGATAGTCGAAACATTTTTGAATACAGAATTCTCTGAGGATGAGAGACATATCAGAAGAATTTCAATGATAGAGGATTAAGAAAGATTATCTCAGTGTAGTAAAACAGGGATTTGATGTTAGGATGATCATTTCGGCAAAACAGGGATTTGATGTTGGGATGCCTGTTAAATAAAGTTCGGAATTGACTTTTTGTCTCGCAGATTTCCAACAAATCGGATACTTTATATGTCGGGATAAAAAATATTGACACTTGTTTTTCTTAGGTATAAAATATTCTTTGTGTTTAGTTTTGCTCATATTTAAGATTAGAAAAATTAAACACAGGATATCAGCTTATATATGAGAGACGGAAGGCAGTAATGCCCGGAAGCGTCTTTGATACATTAGCCGGATATTAAAATGCTACATAAGCTTGCAGGTTTTTGTTTAAATGAAAATGTCTATTATATTAGGTTCCAAAGGCGGAATCGGTTAAATGGGCATAGACGATTTTAAATTGGAAATGCTGCACTTATTAATATAACGAATGGAGGAATTAATTATGGCTAAAAAGGATATTGACTGGTCAAATTTAGGATTTGGTTACATGAAGACAGATTACCGTTACGTTTCAGAGTTTAAGGACGGAAAATGGGACGATGGTAAGCTTATCGACGACGATATGATTGTTATGAGTGAATGTGCGTGCGTATTGCAATATGCTCAGACATGTTTTGAAGGATTAAAGGCTTATACTACAGAGGATGGAAAGATTGTATGTTTCCGCCCTGACTTAAATGCCGAAAGAATGGCAGATACAGCTAAGAGACTCGAGATGCCTGTAATACCTACAGATAAGTTTATTGATGCGGTTGTTCAGACTGTAAAGGCAAATGCTGATTGGGTTCCCCCTTACGGTTCAGGAGCTACACTTTATATCAGACCATATATGTTTGGTAAGAATCCTGTTATCGGAGTTAAGCCTGCTGATGAATATGAATTCAGAGTATTTACAACTCCTGTAGGACCTTATTTCAAGGGCGGCGCAAAACCAATCACCATTACAGTAAGTGATTTTGACCGTGCAGCACCTAGAGGAACAGGAAATATTAAGGCCGGACTTAACTATGCAATGAGTTTACATCCAATTATGGAAGCACATAGAAATGGTTTTGCCGAGAATATGTATCTTGATCCTGCAACAAGAACAAAGGTTGAGGAGACAGGTGGAGCTAACTTCTTATTTGTAACCAAAGACGGAACAGTTGTTACACCTAAGTCAGACAGTATTCTTCCTTCAATTACAAGACGCTCTCTTATGACAGTAGCTGAAGAGGTTCTTGGTATGAAGGTTGAGCACAGAGAAGTCCTCTTCTCGGAGCTTGGTGATTTTGCCGAATGTGGTCTTTGCGGAACTGCTGCAGTTATCAGTCCTGTTGGCAAGATTGTTCATAAGGACGGAGAAATCTGCTTCCCAAGTGGAATGGAAGAGATGGGACCTACAATTAAGAAGCTTTATGATACCCTTACAGGTATCCAGATGGGTAGAATCGAAGGACCTGCAGGATGGGTTAAGGAAATTATGTAATCAAGCAGTTCTTTGAATGCAGTGTAAAAGTATAGTTATTTCAGAAGGATTAAAGTACTTTTGAAACAGGACGCGAAGTATCTCTGTGTTCACGTCTAAGAAGTAAAGAAAATCGGAAGATATCAGCTTTACTTTGCATTGAAATTTGCACTGAACTTTGCATTAAATAGAAAAGAGGAAGATGTGGCTACAGTTGAGTATATAATTGAGAATGAGTATTTAAACCCGCTTTCAATAGCTCTCAGTGGTCAATGCTTCAGATGGTTTGAATTAGAGGATGGCAGCGTAGCAACCTTGTTTGGGGACTGCGCTGTCATTTTTTCGGTTTCGGAAAATTCGGATAATAGAAATACAAATGTAATTGAAGACGCAAAAAATATTCCTGTTAAATCAGGAAAAGATGAGGCATTAAAGGAAATGGCAGATTGGGACTCATGCAGTAAAATACAAGTTACTGCCTGGAGCAAAAGCCTTGATGAGGATTCATTGATTAAGAAAATAAATAATTATCTGGATATGGAAACCGATTACAAAAAAATCATTGATAGCATTGATACTTCGGATAAGCATTTGATCGAGGCGAGCGAGACCGGAAAAGGAATCAGGATTTTAAGACAGGATTTATGGGAAATTATCATAAGCTTTATGATAAGTCAAAATAACAATATTCCGAGAATTCAGGGAAGTATTAGAAAAATATGCGAAAGATTCGGTAAAAAGATTGATTTAAAGGCGATGCCGGAGAAAATGTCAGCAGTTTGGCCTGAAGAACTTATGTATGCATTTCCGGAAGTATGGGAAATAGATGAGAATAAGCTGGATGGGCTTGGACTTGGGTATAGAGAGGATTATATCAGAACATTGGTTTCGGGATTAAAGGAAAAAAAGATAACACCTTATGAATGTTTCGCTAAAGAATGTCCCCATGAAAGGCTTCTTTGTGTAAAGGGAATCGGAAATAAAGTATGCGCTTGCATAGAGCTTTTCGGACTTCATGATTTGGACGCATTTCCGGTTGATACATGGGTAAAAAAGATAGAAAAGGCATATTATGACGGTCGTTTTCCGAGAGAAAAATATATCGGAACAGCCGGAGTGATGCAGCAATATTTATTCAGCTACGAAAGAGGAAAATAGTGCCGGTACATAGATTTACCGGTAGATTGCTATCAATTCAGTGAACAGAGTTAATTATGATATTAGGTGTGAGGATTATACGATTATACGGCAAATTACCTGAATAAATCAGGTAAATGTCAGTATGATGTTGGAATTAAAGCTTACTTCGTAAATTGTATATAACAACTCAAATAAATGTCGGCATAATGTCAGGGATTAAAGATTACTCTGTAAATCTCCTGTAATTAAGTTCGTCGATTTCATCATCTGTAAATTCGTGATTGCCGAGTTCTATGCCCTGTTCAATGATGAATTCCAGAAGGAGGTCAATTTCCCTCTGAGTCATAATCGGCGGTTTAATAGCATCTTTATGCGTATTTAAAAAATCAACCACGGCATCAATTTCGTACTGCGACATATTGCTGGTGTCATTTATGATTTCATGTTTGATTTCATGTAGAGGTTTTAATTGTAAATCCTCCGGAGATATACCCTGGGAGGTTCTCAGTTTTTTAAAGGAATGACTGCTTTTTACCTTCCCGGTAGCTTGTTTAGGAAAATAATTATCCAGTTCTTCCTTTGATATCTTTTCCGTTGCCGGAACTGCTTTTGCTTCACTTGACATAGTAGCCTCCATTTAATCCTAACACGCTCAAATAAAGAAAACCAAGGATTCAATAAAACAATTGTTTTATGTCCGAACATGAATCCCGGCAAAACAGAGCGCAGAAAACTTAACCATCATTTCGTTCATAATTACCTAATCATTATTATACTAGGAAATATTTGATGTGTAAATAAAAAATTAAATAAATCTTTGTATTAATTGGTTAGTTATGATATAGTAGTTACGTTGTTTTAAAGAAAAATATGAAAGCGAGGAAAGATTATGAATAAAATTCAAATGACAACTCCGATCGTTGAGATGGACGGAGATGAAATGACCCGTATTTTATGGAAGATGATAAAGGATGAGCTTTTAAATCCATTTATCGAATTAAAGACAGAATATTACGACTTAGGTCTTGAGCATAGAAATGAAACTGATGATCAGGTTACGATTGATTCTGCAGAGGCTACAAAGAAGTATGGCGTTGCCGTTAAGTGTGCAACTATTACTCCAAATGCAGCTAGAGTTGAAGAGTACAACTTAAAGCAGATGTGGAAGTCACCGAACGGAACCATCCGTTCAATGCTTGATGGTACGGTTTTCCGTACACCTATCAGTGTAAAGGGAATCGAGCCAAATGTTAAATCCTGGAAGCAGCCTATTACACTTGCAAGACATGCTTACGGAGATGTTTATAAAAATGTTGAAATCAAGGTTCCGGGTGCCGGTAAGGCTGAGCTTGTATTTACAGGTGAGGACGGAACAGAGATTCGTGAAACAATCCATGTATTCGACGGTCCGGGTGTGGTTCAGGGTGTACACAATACCAATAAGTCAATCGAAAGCTTTGCTCGTTGCTGCTTTAATTATGCGGTTGATACAAAGCAGGATTTATGGTTTGCAACAAAGGATACCATTTCTAAAAAATATGATCATACATTTAAGGATATTTTCCAGGAAATCTATGATAAAGAGTATGCCGAGAAATTCAAGGAGCTCGGAATTGAGTATTTCTATACCTTGATTGACGACGCCGTAGCAAGAGTTGTTAAGACTAAGGGCGGATTTATCTGGGCTTGTAAGAATTATGACGGAGACGTAATGAGTGATATGGTTTCATCTGCCTGCGGTTCGCTTGCAATGATGACATCGGTTCTTGTTTCTCCGGATGGAAAGTATGAATATGAGGCAGCTCACGGAACTGTTCAGAGACATTATTATAAGCACCTTAAGGGTGAGGAAACATCTACAAACTCCGTTGCTACCATATTTGCATGGAGCGGTGCTCTCAGAAAAAGAGGAGAGATGGATGGAAATAATGAATTGATGGCATTTGCGGATAAGCTTGAGCAGGCAACAATCGATACTATCGAGAGCGGCAAGATGACAGGCGACTTAGCACTTATTACAAGCCTTGAAAATGTAACTAAGTTAAACAGTGAAGACTTTATTTTGGCCATAAGAGACCGTCTTCAAGAGCTTTTAGGCTAAAGAGAACGACGGAAGACTTTCAAAGTAAAGTCTCTCGAGACAGACTCCAAGAGCTTTTAGGCTAAAGAAAACGACGGAGGGTATATATTTCCCATGGATGTTGAATATAAAAATGGTTTTACGCATGGTGGTAAATTTCACGCGGATGATGTATTTGCCACAGCACTTTTAAAGATATTATTTCCTAAAATCAAGATTACAAGGGGATTTCAAGTGCCTGAAGATTTTGACGGGATTGTTTACGACATAGGTTTCGGTAAATTCGATCATCATCAGGCGGATAAGGAATATCGTGAAAATGGAGTTCCATACGCTGCATTTGGCTTGCTTTGGCGCGAGTATGGAGAAAAGCTCGTTGGCGCCAAAGAGGCACTGCATTTTGATGAAGAATTTGTACAACCTATGGATTTGTCGGATAATACCGGTTCATACAGTGTAATGGGTGTAATCGTAGATGAATTCAATCCTAATTGGGATGATAAGACTCCGGCAGAGACTAAATTCTGGGAGAGCGTAGGAATCGCAAAAAAGATTCTCCAAAATCATATCAATAGGATTAGGGGCAATAAAAAAGCCGAGAGTATGGTAAGAGAGGCGATGCAGGAATGTGACGGAAAGATACTTGTTCTAAAGGAACATTTGCCTTGGAAATCCGTTGTTTGCGGAAGCACATATAAATGTATCGTTTCCCCTTCAAACAGAGGTGGTTACAATATCCAAATAGTGCCGGTTTCACAATATGATAATACACTTACAGCTTCATTTCCTAAGGAGTGGTTCGGAAAAACTCCAGAAGAACTAAAGAAAATAAGCGGTATAGAAGGACTTAATTTCTGCCATGCCACAGGTTTTCTCGCGGCGGCTGCAGATTTAGAAACCGCCCTGAAGGTCGCATCCTACGCAGAGTGAAGTATTCTGTAAAATTATATCCCGCGCCGGCTAAAATAACGGGAAGAAAAATTATATCCCGCGCCGGCTAAAATAACGGGAAGAAAAATTATATCCCGCGCCGGCTAAAATAACGGGAAGAAAAATTGTATCCCGCACCGGTTAAAATAACGGGAAGAAAAATTGTATCCCGCGCCGGCTAAAATAACGGGAAGAAAAATTATATCCCGCACAGAGTGAAAAATAATATAAGAGCCTGACTATTAAAGATTTAAAATCCAAATGTATAAAATTTGGACAAATTTTTATATAGTCAGGCTCCTTTTTTGACTTAATTTTAGTTTTTCACGATACCTAATATTTCCGGAATAAATTAAATAATTCCTCATTCAAATATAAAAAATATTACATCCATCCGGGAATTCCAATAAAATACACCACGGCTTAATAAGCCGAAATAAAATTACAATATACATGGAATCATAATAATTACGGTGGTTCCGACATCTTTCTTACTGTCTATCATTACGCCGTAATCATCACCGTACATCATCTTTATACGTTGATTTACATTGACAACTCCGATGTGTGTGGAAACTTCGTCATCTAACTGCTTTTCAGTGATAACATTAGGGGTAGTGTGTTCGTCAAAAGCACTGTGATTTGACTTGTTGTTACTGTCATTATCCTCGGAATCATGTTTGTTCCTGCTAAAATCATTCATCTTGTTTCGAAGTTTGGCCAACGAATAAGTAGTCATTCCGGCTCCGTTATCCTTGATTTTAATGTGAATATTATTCTCATCGGGAGAATAGACATGAATTGTCAGCTTTCCGTCTGTCTCCTTTTCCTCCAGACCATGGGCAAATGCATTTTCCACGAATGGCTGGACAATAAGCGGCATGGTACGGGATTCCATATTTACATTTTCATCAATGATTACCTCGGAAGAAATTCTGTCCCCAAAACGATAATTTTGGATTTTAAGATAATAGCGGGTCATACTGATTTCCGAATTAAGAGTAACCATGGAATCCGAAACCTGTATGTTGTAACGCATAATCTTAGCAAGCATTTTAACGAGCTCGACAATCTCGGGTTGCTTATTTACAACGGCTTTCATACGTATGGTCTCGAGCGTGTTATACAAAAAGTGAGGATTTATCTGGCTTGCCAGCATTTTAAATTCTACTTCTTTTTGGCGGGTATGAATCTTTTCTTTTTGTACCTGCTCATCTATAATCTGATTGTTTAAAATTTGCAGGTCATTAGCCATACGTTCAACTTCATTGTAAATGTGGCTGATTTCGTCATTTCCTCCGATTGGCTCGAGGGAATCATAGGAACCCCGGGCTACTGTTTGGAGTTGCTCGGAGAGCAGATTTATTCGCCTGTCAAAATAATAAGCACTTGTAATGATAAATATAAATGACAGTATGGCGCCGAGAATAATAGGCCAAATAGCTTTCAGACTGACTCTGAAAACATCCGATAGAATCTCGGTATAATTTTCAATAGCAATTATGTGATATACATTTGCTTCTCTTGTAACGTCAATACGTTTGGAAAAGAACTGGTACTCGTCGATACCGTTAGTGATTTTCTTGTAGATAACACCCGGTTGCTCAGGGTCATAGTAACTGTATGCAAAAGAATATTTGCCGGTATCGTTGTAGTTCGAGTATAGCTGGATGTCCTGACACATTATCATCGTATCTATGTCCAGGTCGTTAAGTACATTTCGAAGGTGGTAGGATTCCATGGTAACCAGGGCTACGCCGATTACATTTAAACGGTCATCGTAAATGGCACGACCGACCTGGATTGCCCGGAGGCCGTTTGCGTCTGTACCGTAAAACCAGTTTTCTACACGTGTAGTCATAATGGTCTTTTTGTACCATTGCTTTTCTTTGATGCTATCGTCAAGATAACGGATGTTACTGTCGGAATCATATAAATCCTTTGGAACCGAGTCGTTATCGATATAAACAATAATCTGAGATACGGATTGCTTATAGTAATTCCTCAGGTTTCCGAGGATTTCGATATCGGCGCAGTCGGTGGTGAACTGAGCCGGGATGTATGAATAATCTCTTGTGGCCACATCCTTAATGTTTTCATCGTAGGTAATAGCTCTGATTACATCCGTCATAACGGTGATATTCTCGCTGATAAGCTCGGAGACGATATTTAACTCCTCGGACTCAGCCTTTTTATTGGCATTCAGCAAAATTTTTCTGTTCTGATAATTTGTATAAATGGTAGCTATGATGAGGGGGATAACCCCGCCGATAACATAAATCAGGATTAGCTTTTCCCTGATTCTCATGTCTAACAATTTTTTGTATAATTTTTTCACGATATATCCTTATAAATAAATATTTTTGAACACAGCATAAGCGCTACACCGGGTTCGTAATCAAGACTCGAAGCCGGACTTTAAGATTGTCCGCTTTAATTATAAATACGATTATACAGGGAGGTTTATAATAACATAACCCGATAATTGTATATTTTTTGCATTATATATACGATTTTGTGTAATATATACCTAAATTCAATATAAAATTACAATTTGATGATTTTTTTTATTATGCTTTGACAAAATCAGTATAATAACATAGAATGAGAATGT
>JAILOA010000252.1 GCA_024691065.1 Lachnospiraceae bacterium
GCACATTGGAAATCGCAAAGTAAAATAAATATGATTGCGAATTGTTGATTTACAAGTACAAGTTAAAATAAGGATAAAAATATGGATTTATTTGAATATATGGGTGAGAAATTCAAGGATGAAGAATCTCCGCTGGCGTCCCGGCTTAGACCGAAGACCATAGACGATGTAGTGGGACAGGAGCATATCCTTGGTAAAGATAAACTTCTTTACAGGGCTATAAAAGCCGACAAGCTGGGGTCGGTAATATTTTATGGACCGCCGGGGACGGGAAAAACCACTCTGGCTATGGTTATAGCAAATACCACCAGTTCGGAATTCGTTAAAATCAATGCAACTACTTCCGGTAAAAAGGATATGGAGAATGTAATCGAAAAGGCTAAGGAAACGGCTTCGATGTATTCGAGAAAGACCATACTTTTCGTGGACGAGATTCATAGATTTAATAAGGGACAGCAGGATTACCTGCTTCCGTTTGTTGAGGACGGAACGGTTACATTGATAGGGGCAACGACGGAAAACCCTTATTTTGAGGTTAATCCGGCTCTTATATCCCGATCGATTATATTTGAATTAAAGACACTTACAAAGGATGCTTTAAAAACCCTTATAAAAAGGGCGGTAGAGGACAAGGAAAACGGACTTGGCTCATATAAATGTGACATCACAGACGAGGCTTTGGATTTTCTTGCCGATGCTGCAAACGGTGATGCAAGAAATGCCCTGAATGCAGTTGAACTCGGAGTTCTTACAACTGACCGCTCGGAGGACGGGTTGATCCATATAGACCTGGATGTTGCTGTAGAATGTATCCAAAAAAGAGCCGTAAAATACGATAAACAGGGTGATAATCATTATGATACGATTTCCGCATTTATAAAAAGTATGAGGGGTTCCGACCCGGATGCGGCGGTTTATTATCTCGCAAGGATGTTATACGCAGGAGAAGATCCTAAGTTTATTGCAAGAAGAATAATGATTTGTGCTTCGGAAGATGTTTCCAATGCCGATCCGAATGCACTTGTTGTTGCAGTAAATGCGAGTCTTGCAGCAGAGAGACTGGGTATGCCGGAAGCTCGGATAATACTTTCTCAGGCTGCGATATATGTTGCGACTGCGCCGAAATCCAATTCGGCTATAATGGCAATTGACAATGCATTGAATGTTGTCAGAAATACACCAACAGGAAGTGTGCCGGCGCATTTGCAGGATTCACATTATAAGTCATCGGCGAAGCTTGGCAGAGGAATCGGATATCAGTATGCTCATGACTTTCCGAATCATTATGTGGAGCAGCAATATTTGCCGGATAACCTTGTGGGTACAAGGTTTTATGAACCGGGAGAGCTTGGATATGAAGGCAGACTCAGATGGGGTAAAGATTTGGGAGGCGACTAGGCAGAGACGGACACTATGATGCTACATTTAAATAATAAACAGATTTTATTAATGGAGGAATATTATGAATTTTAAGAGGATTATTGCATGGGCTGCTATTATTATTTTGGGAGGTATGTATCTTGCAACCTTGTTTATAGCTATCTTTGCAAAGGGCAATGTAATGCAATGGGTTATTCTCAGTATTTTTGTAACGGTTGTAGTTGGCGCCGCGGGCTGGGGTCTTATTATGATTAACAATATAATTGGCAGAAATAAGGATAATGAATTGGACAGAACTATAAAATTCAGGCTTCAGATGGAGCAGGAAAAGAAGAAAATGCTTGCGAAGGCTGAGGAAGAAAAGTCGAAAGATGATGGAACGGCCAAAAGTAATGCTGATGCAGATAAAAAGGATTCATCAGGCGATGTTTCAAAATATGCCAAAAGCAATGTAAAGGGAAATTCAAATGTAAATGCTGATAGTGTTCCTGAGGCTGAGGATGGTGCTGATTTTGAGTTAGATAATCAGAAATTATTTGATGAAACATTAAAAGCTGTCTTAGAGTCGGATGAAGGAGAAAATCAATAAATATAATCGGATTTGGTTAAAGCGATGTGAGTTTATAAAATGAATGAATATCGTAATTTAACCGGATTTAAAGAATAAGCAAATGAACATCATGATTTAACCGGATTTAAAGAATAAATGAATGAACATAATAATTATATAACACTAAAAGAATAGAGGGATGGAAAAATGTATTCATATGAATTAGAGGTTGCAGGTATTTGCCTGGTTTATAACAATGCGAGATATGTAAGAGACAGTATTAATGCTATGGCGAGTCAAAATGTAAATTTCAGATACAAGGTATATGTATATGATAACGCATCTACGGATAATTCCAAGGAACTTATAGAAGAAATGTACAGGAGATATCCTGACATTGTAATCCCGATGTTTGCTAATAATCATACAGATAGCTGGCTTGCGGTTATTCAGGATGTTATGTGCAATTTTGATGCTACATATGTGGCACTTTGTATGGGAGATGAATTCTGGGCTGATAATAATAAATTGCAACTTCAATTTGATTTTATGGAAAATAATGCCGATAATGGAATTTGTACAACAAATACTCTTATCAGAAGGCCGAGGGAAGAGAGTAGATTTAACTCTTTTAAGCAAGAAGCATTACTTAAACCGGAAGATATATTTATGGACAATCTTGTGCATTTTTCGTCATTTCTTATGAGAAAAAAAGTGGCTGAGTGTAAGGAGAATGAATACAACTTTAATTTCTTTAGTTACATTTTTCTTACTCATGGATATGATTATGGTAAGATTACGACTATGCCGGGAGTTATGTCTATAATTATGGAAAAAAACAAGAAGTCGGAAGAGCTTACAGAGGCGGATATCAGTGAAATGAGTGAAAAGGTTCGTTACCTTGAAATCTATGATGCAAACACAGGCTTTAAGCATAACCGTATAGTTGAACTGGCTAAGGATAAGCTGGAATTCCTTATAGGTTTATATAAAATAGATAATGGTAAGGTTACCAGGAATGATGCTCCGGAACTAAAGAAGGCATTAAAAGAAAATTCATATTATAATAATTATGTTGCAGGACTTGGCTTCAAAGATAAGATTGCATTGAAAATGAAATTGAAATAGTAAAATGTAAAGAACGGGGATTGAACTAAAATTAGGTTATAGATCGATACATTTTATGCTGATTATAGATGAGGATTTCTCCGACTGAGTTAAAAATGTGTCGATTTATCATAGGTTAATTGATATGTTTTTTTAGAAATAATAGAAATAAAACATGATTAACCGGGAAAGCAAAATAAAACATAGTTAATCGGAAAAAAGAACGAAACATAAAAACCCAGTCTCTTTTATGAGATTTAACGAAAGGAGTAAAGATATGAAAAAACAAAAATCATTAATGAAAATCTGTTCTTATTTACTTGCAGGTGCGATGGTAATTTCAGGCACAGGGATTAGCGGGGCTACCTATTCGAAGGCAGCAAAAGGCTTTGTAAAGAAGGTTACATTGTCCAAGGAGACTGTAAAAATCGAAAAAGGAGCAAAGGCTAAGATTAAGGTTACAGTAAAGGTCAGCGGAAAGGCAGGGAAAAAATTCACCGTTAAATCTGCCGATAATTCCGTTGTAAAAGCACAGATAAAAGGGAAAAAAGTAGTATTAACGGGTGTGGATGATGGAAATACGACTGTTAA
>JAILOA010000266.1 GCA_024691065.1 Lachnospiraceae bacterium
CCAGATACGTTTCTTGTTACTTTAACGTACTGGGATGTCTTAACACCTTTTAACTGATACTTGTAAGTAGTACCTGCTTTAACACTTGTTTTGTTAGTTAAGGTGTACTTGCTTGCTGCCTGTGAGTTAGTTGGTGCAACAAGGCTTAAAACCATCATTACTGACAGAGCGCCTGCCAATAACTTTTTGCTAATGCTATTGTGCATCTTAGCATTCCTCCTTTATTTTCCAAAATCGCAAAAACTTAACGGAACTGACACGGAATGTTTGAGGAAAAGGCCCGAAAATGGCTTAAAATAGGGCTTTTTTAGGGGCTTAAAATTTGACAGAATGAATTTTTTGGAGTATGTTGAATTCACCCCATAGGGATTTACTTTTATAACCGGCATTGCCGTTGAGATAGATTGTAGCAAATGAACCAATGTACTAACGGAGGCAAGTAGAGTAGCATTAATAAAAAGACGTTTTCCCGGAACAATAATGAAACCGAGAAAACGCCATATTATTTTTTATTCCAGAACTGATCCAGCACGTTTAAGATATTACTACAGTGACGCTTACGTTCGTTGGAGCGAAGATTTTTTTCAGGAACCTTTTCGATTAGCTTTTTTCTGGTAAACTCATCGGCTTTTTTAACTTTATCGTCATCGTTTACCTTGTTTCCTAAGAAAACATCTTCAACATCAATTGTAAAGAACACAAATTCATAATCGTTAGTTATACAGTACTGATATATATCATCGTATAACCTTTTGGTTGATGGTGAAACATCATAATCATCTACATCTACAAAGTAAATTACTGTAGTCTCACCCGGATATCTTTTTATATGAGATTGGATTTCTCTTACTTTATCTTTGGCATTATATTTGGTTTTGGATCCTAAAAATATTGGACGATATATTATTTTCTTTTCGTCTTGATAGAAACGCTTAATTGTAGCATCAATATATTTATAGTCGGTCCTGGCACGATTATTGGTTTCTACACAAAGTAATAGTTGTCTACTCATTGATATCCCCCAGTATTCCTAAAAAATCGGATGCATCCACATTAAATGGAGAGTCCTCAATAAAACCGTTTTTGTATGCATTTTCTGGGCTTAAATTTCCACTATTGGCCCACACATGAACTGTATTGATACTTGAAATGAAATTAATGGAGTTCTTATTACCTTTTAGAACGGACATAGGAGAAAGATTATGGGATGTAAAACATAATTGTCCTCTTCCGTAATAGATGAAATACTCAATTAATTTATCAAGGTACACATCATTAATATTTGAATCCAGTTCATCAATAAAAACCATAAATCCACTGCTGGCAGCATCAAGATAATGAAAAAGATTCATCAGTTTCTTTATACCGCGACTTTCAAATTCCTTATCCAGTGAGTAATCCTCATATACCATTTTTAAATTACAACGGTAAAACTGATTATAATCCTTTTTTTCAATTTCAATGGACTGTAATTCTGGTTTAAAAATTTTTACAAAATCACACATCCGCGAAATTTTCTCTTCGTATTTGCCAAAAAGGGGTTTTTCTATCATTTGCTCATTACTATTTACATCAAAAAGATCTCTGCCAATTTTTTGAAATGTTTCCTCGTCCATTTCACGAATACGTTCTCTAATGGCATAGTTCATATGATTATCCGCTTCGTCTAAGGAAATATACAAAGACATGGCAAATACAGATAATATTATCAGTGAGAAAAAATTCTCCGTATGGGTAAGGTCTTTCTTCATATTTTTAACATCAAGAATACTTGTAATAAAGGTTTGTTTATCCAGTAAATTCAATGTTTTCTCCTTAAAATAGGAGTAAGCCTTGTCGTCAGCGTAATGAATTAAAGTGCCATCTTTGGTAATGTAAATCGGGGCAAAACCATTTTTAGAATAATTTCCGTTTTTACCGCTGTAGTTTTCGGCGGTAATATAAAATCTTCCGTCATCTTTGATGGCAAAATCCACCCGATAACACATAATACGTTTCACTTTGTTAAGGTTAACGTAAAACTCGCACTCAATAAACCCTTTCTTGTTTTTCTTATTTACAAGTTCCACAAGATAGCGCTGGGTATCATTATCAGCCAGGTAGCTTTTGTCAACCAGAAGATTTTGGAG
>JAILOA010000273.1 GCA_024691065.1 Lachnospiraceae bacterium
AATGATAGCAGGTCTTGAAACCCCTAATTCCGGTGAAATAATTATCGATGGTAAAACCGTTAACAATGTAAATCCCGCAGATCGTGGAATCGGATTCGTGTTCCAGAACTATGCACTCTTCCGCTATATGACAGTATATCAGAATATCGCATTTGGATTAAAGCTTAAGAAATGGGACAAGGATAAGATTAAAGAGCGTGTAACTGAATTGCTCGAATTAACAGGTCTTAAAGGCTTTGAAAAGCGTTATCCTAACCAGCTTTCAGGTGGACAGAGACAGCGTGTGGCTTTCGCAAGAGCACTCGCTCCAAACCCAAGTCTTTTATTGTTGGACGAGCCATTCGCAGCCATAGATGCAAAGGTACGTCAGGAACTTAGAACCTGGCTTCGTGAAATGATTTACAAGATTGGAATCACTTCAATCTTCGTTACACATGATCAGGACGAGGCTGTTGAAGTTGCTGATAAAATCATAGTTACAAACAAAGGTAGAATCGAGCAGATCGGTTCTCCGTTAGAAATTTATAAAAACCCACAAACTCCGTTTGTTTCGGAATTTATCGGTCAGTCAACAATTATCACTGACTATGATAAGCTTCATGGATTTGAAAAAGGAAATTACAAGGGAGCTGTTATCCGTCCAGAATTTGTTGAAGCATTTAAAATTGATAACCAGCGTTTCAAGAATGTCATCGACTGCTCGGACGAAGGCGAAATCATCGATATTCTCTTCCGCGGAAATGCGCTTGAATTAAAGATTTCCCTGCACGGACTTGTACTTACCACTCACCGTTCACTTCAAAGAAGAAATATCGAGGTCGGCGAAAAAGTTAGAGTCATTATATATAAACTTTATGCATTTGATGATGAAAAAGCCTATCTTTTAGAGAACAAGGAACTTGCTGCGAAGGATGTAAATAACGACCAGCTGGAATCCTATCTCTACAGTGCAGATGGTTATTTTGTAGTTTAATAATATTAGATTATTAATTAATAACTAATATATTATATTTATAACTAAGATACTCCTCATTATTTGATAAATGTTTTCTTTCAAAATAAGAGGCAAGGTTTAATATCCCTTGCCTCTTGTTTTTTATAAGTTTAAATTAATTATTATATTTTAATTAATTCCAAAACCCTTCGATAACCGATTTTAAATGCTTTATCCGGACATTTTTCTTTAAAATCGTTTTACTTCCCTTTCTGCACCATCTCAAAGAAATCCTTCATTGGCTGTGTGATAAATTTATTCTCATGATAGATGATATTATAATCTCTTGTCATCTTGATACCTTTTATGCTAAAAGTATATATCTTATGCTGCTTTATATGATAATCAAGCATTCTTTTAGGAAGAACCGATATACCTATATCTTCGGACACCGCATTTATAATGGCTGCCGTACTGGTACTGTCCCACTTCGGCTCAAGCATAACTCCGTTGGTGCTGAAAAAGCTTTCAACCTGCTGCCTCGTACCACTGTTTTTTTCACGGGTCAAGAATATTTCATTCTTAACCTCCTGCAAATCCACATCTTCCTTACCTGCAAATTTGTGAAATCTGCTGCATATCGGCACAAGCTCGTCCTCCATAAACTTTTGTGACTTTATTTTATTGGAATGTATATTACCCTCAATAAGCGCAAAATCAAGCTTATTCTCAAGCACTCTGTTTTGAATTTCATCCGAACTGTCTATCGAAACATATACATCCAAATCCTTATACATTCTTCTGAATTCCTTGATAAAACTCGGTAATATACAGGATCCGATACTTATACTCGCTCCTATCCTAAGCCTGCCCGCTACATTCCAGTTCTTCATATTATCATCCATTTCATCGAATAATGAAATGATTCTGGCAGCTTCGGGGTAAAAATGCTCGGCAGCTTCGGTTGCACGGATTCCTCTTCCGCTCCTCTCAAAGAATTTCATATTGTAATATTCTTCAAGTTCCTTAATTGCAAGGCTTGTGGCAGGTTGAGTCAATTTAAGTTTCTCTGCCGCCCTGGTAATACTTTTTTCATTGTAAACATTTATAAATACTCTAATGTGCTTAATATTCATGGCTCCCCCTTCTTTCTGTGCTATTAAACTGTTAATCTTTACTATTATACTTTGCTATTCAAGAATCTCCGGCATTTTATCATTGCAATAATCTGCCGTTTGTTTTAAGCCATGCCTCCTTCTCCCTATAATCCGGAATTATTCGCCCAACGTCCTCCCAAAACTCTTTAGAATGGTCCATATGCCGGCGATGGGTGAGCTCATGCACCACCACATAATCCAAAACATCAGGCGGAACAAGCATTAACAGACAATTAAAATTAAGATTCCCCAAAGAACTGCAACTCCCCCACATAGTCTTTTGATGCTTAATGGTAATTTTACCATAGTCCACACCAACGAGCGGAGCAAAATATTTTACCCTGCCGGGTATATATTTTTTTGCAGCCTCCTTAAGCTTCATTATATCCTCTTCACTTTGAGGTCCGATGTTATTTGCCTTGGCAAATTCATTTATAGCTTTTGCTTTTGCATATTTTTCAACAATCCAATTCCATTTACTGTCTACAAAGGACTTTATTTTTTCAGATGAAGTCCTTAAAGGACAGCGTACTATAACTCTTCCATCTCCCTTAACTTCTAAGCTTATAGTCTTTCTTTTAGAACGTATAACCTCAATTTTAAGCGTATTGTCTGAATTATTGGAATTATTTTCTGCCATTTAAATTAACTCCTTATCTTACAAAATCATTTTCTGCCTCATTCTTTCATAAAAACTCTCATCAGACATCTTAATAAGCTTGGTCGTATTCTCAGGAACGACTATATTTACACTATCCCCGGATACCAGGTACTCAACCTCCCGGCCGTCCGAAATTAAAACTGCATTGTCTATAAAATTATCTTTTGTTTTTAATATCTCAACCCTGATCTTATCCGACGGATCAAGCACTATGCTCCTTTTATTAAGTGCATGCGGACAAATAGGTGTAACTACAGTCGCTTGTGTATGCGGATCCATAACAGGCCCTCCGGCAGACAGATTGTAACCGGTAGACCCGGTAGGGGTGGAAATAATTATGCCATCGGCACAATACTTATCCATAAGTCTGTCATTTGCATAAACCGCAACAGTTATAAGCCTTCCGCGTCCCCTTTTAAATATAACGATATCATTAAGTGAATATATTCCCTTAAGCTTCACTCCGTCAGTCTTAAGCATTATCCGCTCTTCTATTGTATAATCACCATCATTTAATTTTTTTAATGCATTCTCCGCCTCTGAAACATCATATTCTGTCAAATATCCGACAGTCCCGTTGTTTAATGCAAGCATCGGAATATTCACCTCTGCCAGGTCAATTGCAGCCTGTATAACAGTCCCGTCGCCGCCCAAAATTATAGCGCATTCTGTCCCCTCTTCTATAAGGGAAGTATCGGTATAATGTGCCTCACCGTCATTTTCATTTAATATGTTAGGTAATATCAGGCAGTTTTTATTCATCTTCACAAGCTTTTCTTTAATGCTGTTAGCTAATTCATATTTATAATCCTTATCCGAATTAGTTATAATACAAAAATTTTCCATTCATAATTCCTCTTTAAATCAAAATTTTATATATTTGCACCGAGTTTTCAATCAAGCTGCTTATATATTTGCGATACATTTTCAATCAAGCTGCTTCGTTTTTGCATTACATTTCAATCAAGCTGCTTCGTTTTTGCATTACATCTCAATCAAGCTGCTTCGTTTTTGCATTACATCTCAATCAAGCTATTTATATCTGCGCTACATCCGCAAATGTGCATCTAATAACCTTTTCCAAATCCATCGGATTGATTTCAATTTGATAACCAACCTTGCCGGCACTTACAAACATTTTATCATAATCTTTGGCAGTTTCATGTATAAATGTAGTAAATGCTCTTTTCATCCCTATCGGAGAGCACCCTCCGTGCACATAACCGGTTAATCCCAATAAATCCTTTTGTTTAAGCATTGCAATGGATTTTTCCTTTGCTGCATTCGCTGCCTTCTTTAAGTCAAGCTCCCCTTCGACAGGAATCACAAATACATAGTATTGACCGGACTTTCCCTGAGTTACAAGCGTCTTAAAAACTTTAGAGGCATCCTCATTTAAAATACCTGCTATCTGCCCACCTGTAAGCTTTGGATCTACCTCATACATATGACTTTTATAATCTATTTTCCTGCTGTCAAGAACCCTCATTACATTTGTTTTATCATTTTTCTTCATTTGATTTGTTCCTTTTAAATTCTATCCCAGCGCCACATCCAAAATCATCATAAGCGTAAATCCTACTGAAAACATTATAACTCCTATGTTTGAATGCTCTCCCGCTGACATTTCCGGTATCAATTCCTCCACAACAACATACATCATAGCCCCTGCCGCAAAGCTTAATAAATAAGGCATAAACGGTAATATAAGTCCCGCTGCTCCAATGGTAATAAGCGCTCCTACAGGTTCTACCGCGCCGGAAAATACACCGTCACCAAACGCTTTTAGCTTACTCTCTCCATTTGCATGAAGCGGCATGGAAATAATTGCTCCCTCAGGAAAATTCTGAATTGCAATACCTATCGCAAGTGCCAAAGCACCGCCCTTTGTAATGGAGGAATTACCTGAAATGTAACCTGCGTAAACAACACCTACTGCCATTCCTTCCGGAATATTATGAAGTGTAACCGCAAGTACCATCATAGTTGTCTTTTTAAGCTTTGTAGCTATCTCTGTATTCTTTGACTTCTTGATACCTTCAACTATCTTAATACCCTGAAGACCTTCCGCCTCATCCGTATTCATATGTAAATGAGGTATAATCGTATCCAATAATAACAAAAATAATATTCCTATCCAAAATCCTACCACGGCAGGAACAAAGCTGAATTTACCATAACTTTCACTCTGGTCTAAAGCCGGTATAATAAGGCTCCATATGGATGCTGCAACCATTACACCACTGGCAAAACCTGTGAGCGCCCTTTGTACCTTATCCTTTAATTCTCTTCTCATAAAGAATACACAACCTGCACCGGCCGCCGTACCGATAAACGGTATAATCAATCCTAAAATCACATCAAATTTCATAATATTATTGTCCTTTTTATAAAATTTACCCTAAAAATATCAGCCATAATAAACTATTTTAGAATTTTTACTACCTAACATAACATAAATAATATTTTAAGTATCCTATGAAATTTCAGCCATCCTTAACATAAAAATCCCTATTTAAAATGTACTTAACAAGCACAATATATAGTGAATTATATCACATGCCATTATCTTAATCAAATCCATTTTTTCGCCCTCAAAAACACCTATTTTTCCTTGACTATCATCCCATAAAAATGATAAAATTTAGACAGTAATATTTCACGTAACACTATAAAAATAAGCATTTAAAGTAAGGAGGGCTTTTCTTTATGAAAAAGTATGTTTCAGAATTTATCGGAGCATGTGTTCTGGTATTTATGGGCTGTGGTACAGCTATGCTTGTTGGATGTGATGCCTCTAAAGGAAGCGGATATTTATTAACCGCTCTAGCCTTTGGTTTAACCATTGTTGCAATGGCTTACAGCATCGGTAACATTTCCGGATGTCATATCAATCCGGCAGTTTCACTCGGCGTCTTTATGACCGGTGGAATGAACTCAAAAGATTTTTGTTATTATATTATCAGCCAATGTCTCGGTGCCCTTACAGGCTCTGCTCTTTTAGCTCTTATATTCGGTATGGGCGATGTTGAAGATAAGACAGGCGGATTTGGTACTAATGGTCTGGCAGGAGTTAACGGAAGCTACGGCGCAGGACTTTTAGTTGAAATAATTTTAACATTTATTTTTGTTATTTGTATCTTAGGTGTTACCTCCGCAAAATTCACACATGGTTCATTTGCAGGTCTCGTAATCGGACTTTGCTTAACCTTCGTTCATATCCTTGGTATAGGACTTACCGGAACATCTGTAAATCCTGCAAGAAGTATCGGTCCTGCTATCGTAAATGCAATCGCCGGCGATACATCATCTCTTCAGGTTGTCTGGGTATTTATTGTAGGTCCTCTTTTAGGTGCAGCACTTGCGGCATGTTGCTATAAATTCCTTGAAAAAGGCACACCGGGAACTGCAGAAGTAAAACCAAGTTCTAATCCAAAGAAATCAAGCAGTTCCAAGAAGCGCTAATATAGCTTTAAATCATATTATGTTATCGCAATCATATTATAAAGACATAATTTAAATACAAACATTTGATTATTATAATCTGATTATTATAAAAAATGCACGAATCCTTT
>JAILOA010000366.1 GCA_024691065.1 Lachnospiraceae bacterium
TCATATCACAAACTTTATCAGCATGTCCTTCTGTAACCGATTCAGATGTAAATAATTTTATTCCCATTTCAATTTCCTTCCTAGTAATTAAAATACACATATCCAATCTAAATAATTTTAATATTTATATACTTTTTAGTCAAGCCCTTGAATCAAAAAAGTTAGAAATAACTAACTTTATTAACAGCACAAAAAAAGGAACTGTTATTGAAATTCATCCAAATGTTTAAGACAAAGATGTATTTCAATTTTAAACAGTTCCCAATTTTTAAAATTCAAGACAAAATTTAATTAAAAAATCTTAATTGGTTCATTTTTGTCATCACCATTAATTACATAATAAGCATTGCCTTCTTTAATGTTAAGATAAACTTCAAGCTTCTTGATAGTTGAGATGTAATGACCATCTTCCTTATACTTCTCTTCAATCTTCTTAACTACATCATCAATGATAGCATCTTTACCCTTATACTGAAGAGTAACAACTGTCTCCCTATCTGCCTTCTTAGCTGAAGTCTTCTTTGTAGCTGTCTTCTTAGCTTCAGCCTTCTTTGGCTCAGCTTTCTTTGTTTCAGCTTTCTTTGGCTCAGCTTTCTTAGCAACAGTCTTTGTTTCATCTTTCTTAGCAACAGTCTTTGTTTCAGTCTTCTTTGGCTCAGCTTTCTTTGTAGCAGTCTTAGTTGTCTTAGCAGCTGTCTTTGTTGTCTTTGTTTCTTTCTTCTCTTCTGTCTTTACTGCCTTAGGTGATTCCTTCTTAGCTTCTGCTTTCTCAGCAAGCTTACTGACATCAGATTTCATTGGTTTTAAATTGTTATCTGCCATTTTTCTCTCTCCTTTTCTATATTGAAAAAATATAAAATAACCTGTTCTGAAAATCAGAACAAAAAAACTAACAAATTAATTTTTAAAAATCATTAAATAATTTAAATAATTTTTAAACAAAAAACAGTATAATTCTTTATATAATAAAATGCAAGTCTTTTTTTGAAATTTTTTGAAAATTAATTTTGAAAACGCTTGATTTTAGGGCATATTTTAGTGTAAAAAAGCGAAATTTTTTGTAAATTTGCCCCCTTTTTTTGTGAATATTTTCACTAAAATTGTGTTTTTTTTCTACTTCTTTGTACAAATTGCATAAAATTTTAAAAAAGCAAAAAAAATTGAAAAATTACCCAAAAAAATATGTTTTAACCTAAAAAAAATAATTTATTTTTCAAAAAATAGATTTTAACAAAAAAAATGTACATGTATATTTCAACATGTACATTTTTTATTTTATAAAGTCACTTTATCAATGACTATTATATTTTTTTATTTTATAAATAATGGATATAAAACTATATTTATCTATGTGCAAAATTTTTATTTAAGATCATATATTATTCACTTAAGTATTCATGAATTGCCTTTGCTGCCTTCTTACCTGCACCCATTGCAAGAATAACGGTTGCAGCTCCGGTAACTGCGTCACCACCGGCATAAACTCCATCCTTAGTAGTCTTTCCTGTTTCCTCTTCTGCAACAATACATCTTCTCTTGTTAATCTCAAGACCTTCTGTTGTTGAAGAAATAAGCGGATTAGGTGATGTACCAAGTGACATAATAACAGTATCAACATCTATAATAAATTCAGAACCTTCAACCTCAACCGGTCTTCTTCTTCCGGATTCATCAGGTTCTCCAAGTTCCATTCTGATACATTTAATTCCCTTTACATTACCATTCTCATCCTGTAAAACTTCTGTAGGATTGCAAAGAAGGTTAAATTCAACACCTTCCTCTTTAGCATGATGTACTTCTTCTGCTCTTGCAGGAAGCTCAGCCTCAGATCTTCTATATACCAAATGTACCTTTGCACCGAGTCTTAAAGCTGTTCTTGCTGCGTCCATCGCTACATTACCACCACCTACAACTGCAACGCTTGTTCCTGCTACAATAGGTGTGTCATAGTTCTCATCAAAAGCCTTCATGAGGTTATTTCTGGTAAGATATTCGTTTGCGGAAAATACACCGTTTGCATTTTCACCGGGAATACCCATAAAACGTGGGAGTCCGGCACCTGATCCGATAAATACGGCCTTGAAGTCCATCTCATCGAAGAGCTGATCAACTGTAAGTGTACGACCGATGATAACATCTGTAATTATTTTAACACCCAGGGATTTAACGTTCTCAACCTCCGGATCTACAACTCTGCTCTTTGGAAGACGGAATTCAGGAATTCCGTAGGAAAGAACACCACCGGCCTTATGAAGAGCCTCGAAAATAGTTACATCATAGCCAAGCTTAGCGAGGTCCCCGGCACATGTAAGTCCTGCAGGACCTGCACCGATTACAGCAACCTTCTTGCCATTATCAGGGGCTTCCTTAACAGGCTTAACACCTTCTTCTCTTGCAGTATCAGCAGCAAATCTCTCAAGCTTACCGATTGAAACGGCATCTCCCTTGATTCCCCTTACACAGAGTGACTCACACTGAGTTTCCTGAGGACAAACACGTCCACAGACTGCAGGAAGTGCTGAATATTTACTTAATACGAGATAAGCCTTACCGGCATCTCCTTCTTTTATTTCCTTGATAAATCCAGGAATATCAATATTTACAGGACATCCCTGTACACAACGAGGATTCTTGCATTGAAGGCATCTTGTAGCCTCTGCCATAGCTTCCTCTTTATTATATCCCATACAAACCTCTTCAAAGTTAGTAGCTCTAACCTTTGGATCCTGTTCACGTACGGGAATTCTCTTAAAAAGATCTATAACTTCCATTGTATATTTTTCCTTTCGTTTTCTTATGATTATTCGGCATTATGAGTGACAACGATGTCCTCTGTGAGTTTCACCTTCCTGAAGCTTAAGTAAAGCTCTGCCTTCCATGGTCTTATACATGGTCTGACGCTTCATTGCCTGATCAAAGTCAACCAAATGACCATCAAACTCAGGACCGTCAACACATGCAAACTTAATCTCATCACCAACCTGAAGTCTGCATGCACCGCACATACCGGTACCGTCTACCATAATAGGGTTCATACTTACAATAGTCTTAATGCCAAGCTCCTTTGTAAGTAAGCATACAAATTTCATCATAATCATTGGTCCGATTGCAACGATATGATCATACTCCTTACCCTGATTCTTAATTAAATCATTAATCATATCACATGAGTTACCCTTAAGACCATAAGAACCATCATCGGTAGAAATATAAAGGTTAGTACAATTTGCCCTCATCTCATCTTCAAGGATGATAATATCCTTTGTTCTGGCACCGATGATTACATCTACATTATATCCGTTTTGATATAACCACTTAACCTGACAAAATACAGGAGCAGTACCGACACCACCTGCAACGAAAAGAATTTTCTTCTTCTTCAATTCCTCTTCGGTTAATTCACACAAATCAGAAGGACGTCCCAAAGGTCCTACAAATGTCTGGAATGAATCACCAACCTCATAATCTGCCATCATTGTAGTAGATGCTCCGACAGTCTGGAAAACAATTGTAATTATTCCCTTATCAGCATCATAATCACAGATAGTAAGAGGAATTCTCTCTCCTTCTTCATCCATCTTAACAATAATAAATTGACCCGGATAACATGATTTTGCAACAAGAGGCGCTTCTACGTCCATGAGCCATATGTTATTGGCAAGATATTCCTTTTTCAAAATTTTGTACATAGTTTTCCTCCAAATAATAAGTTTAAATAATTATATATTTAATTCTCCGGTTTGCCATTTGCGGATAACCAGGTATTGGTATATCTTCTGTCCCGGCTGACATCCTCGCCAAACCAATCCGGAGCCTTAAACTCCTCACTAGCCTTTTCATCCCGGAATTCCACTTCAACAATTACAAGTCCTTCCAGGTCTCCCTCGAATATATCGAGCTCGGCTGTATGTATCTCATCCAACGGAATAAGATATCTTGTTTTTCTTACAAGGTTATTATCACATTTATTTCTCAAATGCATATAGCCCTCTTCGGATATTTCTTCTTCAATTTCCTTATTAACCCTGGCAGTTGTATTCAACTTGACAGGTGATTTAAAAGTGAAAATGTATTTTGTCAACGGTTCGGGCGATTTTGCCTTATAAACCTTTGCCATCCTGATTCTCACTGTCGGAGAAGAACATAAATATCCTTGTTCAATCACTCTTTTCTCGTATTTATCGAGGTCATCCGGTATATTTTTTACCAAATATTTTCTCTCAATTTCCATCTATGTTCTCCCGGTTTATATTTAGTATGACTCAAATTTTTCTGTAACTCTTATTTTGAATTAATTTCAACAACTTCATATTTTTAATATCTTTAGCATTTAACACAAGAATTCAAGTCATTTATCTTCTGTTTACCAGTTCCTTCATAACATCTTCCCAGTCAAGTCCCTTTTCAATCATAAGAACCATAAGGTGATACATGAAATCAGCTATCTCATATTTTAATTCTTCCTTATCTTCATTCTTAGAAGCTATTAAAATCTCCGAGCTTTCCTCTCCAACCTTCTTTAATATCTTGTCTAAACCTTTATCAAAGAGATAGTTGGTATAAGAGCCCTCCTTAGGATTAACCTTTCTGTCATAGATAGTATCATAATCATCCTTGAGAACTGTCATAGGATTTGTATCAACATATTTCTTTCTTGCAAGATTTGTAAAGAAGCATGTTCTGTTACCTGTATGGCATGCAGCCCCTACCTGTCGTACCTTTGCAAGAAGTGTATCGGAATCACAATCCACCTCAACAGACTTTACATACTGGAAATGTCCCGATGTCTCACCCTTTACCCAAAGGGATTTGCGGCTTCTGCTGTAATATGTCATCATTCCGGTATCGAAGGTTTTATAGAATGCTTCTTCATTCATATAAGCAAGCATAAGCACCTCATTTGTCCTGTAATCCTGAACTATAACCGGTACAAGACCAGCCTGATCCTTCTTTAATTCTGAAAATTCAACCGATGACTTAAATATGTCAACAGAAATATTATTCTCGATTAAAACATTTTTAGCCTTGTAAATGTTCTTTTCCTCATAATAATTTGTTGCAAGCTTATCCACATTATCAAGGGATAAAATGTCAACAATATTATTTCTGACAAGGCTGTCTCTTATTATTACAGGCTTTTTAACCTCTGCAAGTGTCTGATTTAATTTAACACCCAGCTCAACGTGCTTTAAAATCACATTTCCAAAGCCCATTTCAAAATATTTATTTATTTTCTCCGAATCGTGAAAATCATGAAGCATATCTACTTCAATAGCAAGCTTATCACTATCAAATCTGGAAATAATCTCATTTAATTCTTCCTCAACAGGAAGCATTACCTTTCGAAGCACAACATAGGTTGCACCGGTATAAAGAGCCTTCTTGGCATCCTCAAAACGGTTAACATAAAGACCGATAGAGAAAGGAATATCAATTATTTTATCAATTTTTCTCACAATATGAAGGAATTTTTCCCTTCTTTCTTCATCACCTGTATAATTGTAAATAAAAAGCTCATCGGCTCCATTACAGGAATATCTGTCAGCAAGTCTGACAACATTCTCAGGAACTTCATTTTCGGCATTGATATAAGCAATTATCTTCTTTTTCTCGCTCATAAAGCTTCTCCCTTCAAATTGTAATATGCATTTTAATTATAGATAATTTAAATATATGTCTAAATAATATTTTTACAATACACCTTTTAAATCATGAATTATCTTAGTAATTCTGTCATGCTCCATCTTCATACTAACTTCATTTACAACAACCCTTGCCGAAAGCGGACAGATTTCCTCTAAAACCTCAAGTCCATTTTCCTTAAGAGTTGTTCCGGTCTCAACTATATCTACAATTACATCTGATAAACCAACAATAGGCGCTAATTCCACAGAACCGTTAAGCTTTATAATTGTAGCTGTCTGGTGCTTTTTATTATAAAAATAATTTGTTGCAATATGAGGATATTTGCTGGCCACACGTATGAGTGAACCATCCTTAAGCTTATCGGCAGCGCTCTTTGGACCTGCAACGCACATCCTGCATTTTCCGACATCCAAATCGAGAACCTCATAGATTTTTCTGCCTTCCTCCAATATTGTATCCTTACCTACAACACCTATATCAGCTGCTCCAAGCTCAACATAAGTCGGAACATCAGCCGCCTTTGAAAGGAAAAATTTAAGCTTAAGCTCTTCATTTACAAATATAAGCTTTCTGGTTTTCTTATCCTTCATTTCCTCACAGGTAATTCCTGTTTTTTCCAAAAGCTCAAGCACGTGGTACGCAAGCCTTCCCTTGGCAAGGGCAAATGTAATGTATTCCATTTGAAAGACCTTCCTTTATTTACTCTATTTTCATTATCACGATGTAATAATGGTTTAAATAACAATCATCAATTAAAAAAGTTTAGATGTATATGTAAATCAATTCCCCTTTTTTCTAAACAAATATATGATTTACAGCGATCCCTTAGTGGACATAACGCCCGACAATCTCGGCTCCGCCTGGGTAGCGCGGTCAAGCGCCTTCGCAAATGCTTTAAAAGAAGCTTCTATGATATGATGAGCATTTTCACCGTCAAGCTCCTTAATATTTAAATTTATCATTGCTGAATAGGATAAAGCATAGAAAAATTCATGAACAAGCTCAGTATCAAAATCACCGACCATCGGAGCATTTAAGTCCATATCAAAAACAAGATAAGGTCTTCCTGATAAATCAATGGCACTCATTACACAAGCCTCATCCATCGGTAAAATGCATTCGCCGAATCTCTTGATACCTGCTTTATCTCCAATAGCTTTATTTATTGCTGTTCCGAGCACTATACCAACGTCCTCTACGGTATGGTGACCATCAACAAGGAGGTCTCCCTTACATTTTACGGTTAAATCAAAGAAACCATGGCGCGCAAAGCTGTTAAGCATATGATCAAAAAAACCAATGCCTGTATCAATATCGGCTTTTCCACTTCCGTCTATATTAATGGTAACAGTGATGTCTGTTTCACCTGTTTTTCTGGTAACTGAAGCTATTCTTTCCATGTTTTTTCCTTTCTTTTATTTATTTTGTAATGCAGACATTCATTTAGTCTGCCTTGGTTCCTGCAGATAAATGCAGGGCTCTTAGTCTGCCTCGATTCCTGCAAATATATGCAGAGACTCTTAGTTTTCTGTTTCAAAACGTACTGCTATGGAATTTGCATGCGCAGTAAGCTGTTCAGCCTTTGCAAATTTCTCGATATCCTCGTGAATTGCCAGAAGGGCATCACGTGAATAGGAAATAATGCTGGACTTCTTTATGAATTCATCCACCGAAAGAGGTGAGAAGAATTTTGCGGTTCCGTTTGTAGGAAGCACGTGATTCGGACCTGCAAAGTAATCGCCCAAAGGCTCGCTACTGTATGGTCCAAGGAAGATTGCGCCTGCATTTCTAACCTTTGTCATAGTATCAAAAGGATTGGCAGTAACTATTTCCAAGTGTTCGGAAGCGATCTCATTTACTGCATCGAGTGCATCCTCCATATTCTTTGCAACCAATATATATCCAAAGTTTTCAAGAGATTTTGAAATTATTTCTCTTCTTGAAAGTACCTGAAGGAAACCATCCACCTCCTCTGAAACCTTCTCTGCTATTTCGCGGCTGGTCGTAACCAGGATGGCACTTGCAAGCTCATCATGCTCAGCCTGTGAAAGTAAATCAGCAGCCACATAGCGTGGATTTGCCGTCTCATCGGCAAGTACAAGTATTTCCGAAGGTCCTGCTATGGAATCAATTCCAACGTGACCAAATACAGTCTTCTTTGCAAGTGCAACAAAGATATTACCCGGTCCTACTATCTTATCAACCTTCTTAATACTCTCTGTTCCAAATGCAAGAGCAGCTATTGCCTGTGCTCCGCCTGCCTTATATATTTCATCAACTCCGGCCTCATGTGCCGCAACAATAGTTGACGGATAAACCTTTCCATCCTTATCGGGAGGTGTGGTCATAATAATCATATCAACTCCCGCAACCTTTGCAGGAACAACATTCATAAGAACGCTTGAAGGATATACAGCCTTTCCTCCCGGTACATACACACCGACTCTTTCAAGAGGTGTAATCTTCTGTCCGAGGATTGTGCCGTCGGTTTTTGAATCAAACCAACTATATCTAACCTGTTTCTCATGATATTCTCTGATATTCTTAAGAGCCTTTCTCATAACGGTAATAAGTTCTTCATCAACCTTTTCATAAGCCTCTTTAATTTCCTCATCAGTAACAAGAATATTATCCTTGTTAATTGAAACATTATCAAATTTCAATGTATAATCAAATAGCGCCTTATCGCCATTTTTCTTGACATTGTCCAGAATCTCATCAACAGCAGCCTGATACTTGCCGTACTGATTCGGACTTCTTTGTAACAGATTCTCTAAGACATTATTCTTAGTAGACTCATCTAACTCAACTATTCTCATAATGCACCTCTCTTTTCGGTGTTTTAGTTAACTCATAAAGTTTTTCGGATTTCAGGCCTAAATTCAATTGTTTTATATAATCTTTTCAATACAATTTATTTAATATATATAAATTCTTCAATCTGAAATCTCTTTGCGTACTCTTTGTATTCTTCTTCATCATGCCTTGAGGACTTTCTAACCAGCTGAACCCTCTTACCTTCGCTTCTTAAGTT
>JAILOA010000383.1 GCA_024691065.1 Lachnospiraceae bacterium
TCTATATTCTTTCCTAAACAAGATACCAATATGAATTCTAAAATTCATAATTAAAATATAATAAATTTCCTAAACTCAGTAAAAATTTTATTCAATATCATCGGATTATTAATACAATTTTCAAAATATAATTACAAATTCGTATATCCCATCAAAGCTTCATCAACTTCCTTCGCTACATTTCTACCTTCTGCAATCGCCCATACTACAAGGGATTGGCCGCGGTGCATATCACCGGTAACATAAATATTATCCTTGGAAGTTTTGAATTTATCCTTTTCGGTTTTTACATTTGTACGGGCATCAACCTCAACCTTAAAGCTGTCCGTAACGTATTTCTCACTTCCGAGGAAGCCCGCAGCTATAAGAACAAGCTGGCAAGGAACAGTCTTTTCGGAGCCCTCGATTGGAACCATATTAAATCTGCCGGTCTTAGGATCCTTTTCGGATTTCAAGGAAACAAGAACAACTTCCTTCAGATTACCCTTTTTATCTTTTTTGAATTCCTTAACTGTGGTTTGATAAACACGAGGGTCAGAACCAAATTTCCAAATTGCTTCCTCCTGGCCATAATCGGTCTTAAGAACCCTAGGCCACTCAGGCCATGGATTGCTTGGAAGTCGCTCCTCGGAAGGCTTCGGCATCATCTCAAGCTGGGTAACACTTTTGGCACCAAGACGGATACATGAACCAACACAGTCATTTCCGGTATCACCACCACCGATTACGATAACATCCTTGTCCTTTGCGAGGTCATAAGGAAATTCATTGAACTCGGAATCAAGGAGACGCTTTGTAACCTGATGAAGGAAATCAACCGCAAAGAAAATACCCTTTGCATCTCTTCCCGGAGCATTGATGTCTCTTGGGTTTGAGGCACCACAGGCAAGAATTACGCTGTCATATTCTTTCATAAGAGTAGCCGGCTTAATGTCTTTGCCTACATTTGTATTTACTACAAATTTAACACCGGCGTCTTCCATAAGCTTTATACGTCTGTCAATTACTGATTTATCAAGCTTCATATTCGGAATACCATATCTTAAAAGTCCACCGACACGGTCGCTTCTTTCATAAACAGTAACCTCGTGGCCACGTCTGTTCAGAAGGGAAGCAGCCGCAAGTCCCGAAGGACCGCTTCCTACGATGGCAACCTTTTTGCCGGTTCCGGTTGCAGAGGTTGGCTCGCTGACCAATCCATTTTCATAAGCATATTCGATAACAGCCTTTTCATTTTCTTTGGTAGAAACAGGTGAATCACCTAGACCGCAGGTGCAGGCTGCTTCGCAAAGAGCCGGACAAACACGGCTTGTAAATTCCGGAAAGCTGTGTGTGATGGAAAGCCTCTTATAAGCCTCCTCCATATTTCCTCTATATACAAGCTCATTCATTTCAGGCACGAGATTGTGCAGAGGACAACCGGAAGCCATGCCGGAAATCATTGTACCTGATTGGCAAAATGGAATACCACAATCCATACATCTTGCCGCCTGATTTTGCTGAGCCTTGAGGGAAAGTCTTTCATGAAATTCCCAAAAATTCTTAACCCTTTCACTTTCGCAGATAACATTGCCATCCGCACGTTCATAATCCAAAAATCCACTTGTCTTACCCATCTGAAAACCTCCTGGAAATATATATTTAATCGTCACAATTCCTACAAATATTTATCTATAATTAACTAAAACCAACCAAAAATAATCAGCCAAAATCAGTCAAATCCAACTGAAATAGATCAGCTAAAATCAACCAAATCCAACCAAAATAAATTAGCCAAAACAAACCAAATCCAACCCAAAATAATCAGCCAAAATCAATCAAATCCAACTAAAATAAATCAGCCAAAATCAATCAAATCCAACCAACTCTTGCTCTAAAAATTCCCGACAAATGATAATTAACCAGTCAAATTTAATCAAAATCGACCAAATCCAACCAACCCTCACCCTAGAAATTTCCTACAAATTTCTTAAATGCTTCAATCTTTGCTGTATCCGGATCAGCTCCTTCTTCCTCACTCTTAGCGATAAGCTTAAGCATTTCCTTATAATCAGCCGGAATAATTTTCTTAAAATGTGGTACATAATCATCAAAATTCTCGAGCACTTCCATACCCTTCTTAGAGCCTGTATAATCAACGTGCTTCTTAATAATCTGCTTTAAATGTTCAAGCTCTGTTTTGTTCTCAAGCAATTCCATATTTACAAGCTGCTTATTCAAATTCTTGTATAAATGATTATTTTCATCGAGAACATAAACAATACCACCACTCATACCTGCTGCAAAGTTCTTGCCGGTCGAACCAAGAATAACAACCGTACCACCTGTCATGTACTCACAGCCATGTTCGCCAACGCCTTCAACAACAGCAGTTGCACCGGAGTTACGGATAGCAAATCGCTCACCTGCCATACCCGCAATGTAAGCCTCACCCGAAGTAGCACCATAGAGCGCTACATTTCCCACAATAATATTTTCATGGGCATCATACTTTGCCTCCTCCGGAGTCTTTACAATAAGCTTTCCGCCGGAGAGACCCTTGCCGAAGTAGTCGTTGCTGTCACCCACAAGATTAATAGTGAGACCCTTAGGAATAAATGAACCAAATGAAAGACCGCCGGCACCCGTACAATTAATGGTAATCGTATCCTCAGGAAGTCCCTCAGGATTATTTCTGGTAATTTCCGAACCGAGAAGAGTACCAAAGGTTCTGTCTGTATTATGTAAATGTAAGCTAATCTCGGATTTCTTCTCTTTCTTTATCGAATTAAGGATGGCCTTATCTGAAAGGAGAACGGCCTCATCCTTGGTAGTTTCAAGTTTGAAATCATATTTGCATTCTTCATGGAAGGTCTGATTCTCTCTGTCAACATCAGAGCAATCAAGGAGAACCTTGGAAAGATCGATTTTCTGCTCCTGCTCACTTAAGTTTTCTCTCTTCTTAAGAAAATGTGTCTGACCGATCAAATCAGTTACGGATTTAACTCCGAGAGAAGCCATGATTTCACGAAGTTCCTCAGCTATGAATAACATAAAGTTTTCAACGTATTCAGGCTTACCCTTAAATCTCTTTCTAAGCTCAGGGTTCTGTGTAGCAACACCCATAGGGCAGGTATCGGACTGACAAGCTCTCATCATTACACAACCCATTGTGATAAGAGGAGCTGTCGCAAAACCAAATTCCTCGGCACCGAGAATAGCTGCAATCGCAACATCCCTTCCACTCATAAGCTTACCGTCGGTTTCGATAACAACCTGATTTCTAAGGCCGTTCGCAAGGAGTGTCTGATGAGTTTCGGCAAGACCAAGCTCCCAAGGAAGACCTGCATTGTGAATGGATGAAAGAGGAGCAGCACCTGTACCGCCGTCATAACCGGAAATAAGTATAACCTGTGCACCGGCCTTTGCAACACCGGCAGCGACCGTACCAACACCAC